>DVFV01000040.1 GCA_018713045.1 Candidatus Coprosoma intestinipullorum
TATATAGATGAAGGAAACTTCATAAAAGGGAGTACTTAAGCATTGCCTAAAGTACTTGCTCAAAAAGTTTTTTGTTTAAGTACTTAATCTATAAAAGATTGAGTACTATTTTTTTATACATAGAATCATTAATGAAACTATTAATAAAATGATGATTATTACTTGAAAAGTAATTAAAAAATCCTTTTTGTTCATAAAACATCAAGCCTCCTTCCTCTGGAAAGTAGGCAAGTACTCAAGACAGTTAAAGTATTCCCTAAAGAAAATTATACCAAACATTTGTTTTGTGTGCAAGCACTTTGGACTTTGAAACCAACATGTTTTAAAGTATAAATTTATAGCAGTGTCATATAGGTAAGAAAAAATTATTTAAAATTTTAATTTTTTATATTGACAAGCGTATAAAAATACACTTATAATGTAAGTGGTGGTTATATGGAAGTTAATAATCCAAAATATAGGAATCAAGGTATTCACGTTGTATGTAGTATTTTTACTGTCGACAAAGGTGTCACAAAAGTTTTACTTATTAGAAGAAAGAATGAACCTTTTAAAGGAATGTGGGCTTTAGTTGGCGGGGCTTTATACAATGATGAAGAGTTAATCGATGGCTTAAAGAGAGAACTTAAAGAAAAGACTGGAATCGAAAATATTCATTTGGAAATGGCAAATGTTTATAGCAGGATTGATAGATCACCAGTTATGAGAATGGTTGCCATTTCTTATATTGGAATAGTTGATAAGAATAAGCTTTCAATTTTAAAAGAGACTTTAAAGACTGTTGATTGTGATTGGTTTCCTTTAGATAGAATTCCGAAACTTGCTTATGATCACAATGAAATATTAGAAGATGCGGCAAAGTTACTAAAAGAGAGAATAAAAAAGACAGATATGCTTAGGTATTTATATCCATCTGGATTTACAATGCCGGAGATTCAAAAGGTTTATGAAAGTATTTTAGGTGTTAGCTTTGATAGAAGAAATTTTAGAAAAAAATTACTTAGTTTAGGTTTTATAAAAGAGACTAATAAAACAGAAAGGTTTGAGGGAAAGAAACCCGCTAAGATATATGAGTTTAAAAAACAAAATGAGATAAAAAGTATTTTTTAACTTTTTTATTCCAGTGTGAAGTGTAACTTTGTACATATGTATTAAGGAGGATAAAATGTTTGTAGTGATTAGACGAAATGATTATAGTAAGGAAATTGTAAGAAAAAGATTGCGTTATGGTGGATTTGAAGATGAGTTTAAATTTTATGACGATATATATCTGAGGGGATGGGATTACGATATTTATGAAATTGATAAGACATTAGTAGTGATTAGTTATGATAAAGATTTATTTTATCTAAAATTTGGTGATGCTTCTCGTAGGATTATTAAAGAAATTCTTTCAAAAGATAGTGAACTTGGTTTTTTAAAACTTAGTAAATATATGAATTTTTCGGCGGCCATTTTAAAAGATAATTTACTTTGGGGATGTTCATACGGACCTGCCAGAACTGCTTTTTGGCCAAATCTTTGTTATTGTAATTTAGGTGGTAAGGCGGAGATGTATGCCGATAATGGTGCGGAGATATTATTTTCGGAATTTTTAAGTAAAGATGATAAACTCGTTTATTTATATAATAAAGAGGGTTTGAATATATATGAAGAGGGTAAACTTAAAGTTTTGAAGAAATAATTGGAAAGGAAAATGATATATGTTAAAATTTAGATTGTTAACAGAAAATGAAATGAAAGAAATGTCAAAGTATGGGTTTGGAAAGATACCAAAGGTTACTGATTTTGCTATTTTATCTGGTATTTCAGGCAATTATTTGACAAAAGAAGAATATTATGATTTGGATAGAAGAAGAGAGAAAGATAGGTATCGTTGGCTACTTTCTTCTGATATTTGTGTTTATCATAGCTATGTTAATGATAAAGGTGAAGTTTTGGACTGGGGCCTTAGTCATTCTTTTCCAGCAGCGGTTGATAGAAAGGGCAATATTACTTATGCTATATGTAATGAACCTGGTTACGGAATACGTCCGGTTACTGTTTTGAATGAGGATATTGCGATAGGTGCTAATATTATTGACGAAAATATTATGGAAAATGAGAAATTTTTGGTTTTACAATATGGAGAATATATTAGAGATGTAGTAGATGAAGATTTAAACTATTATTTAGATAAGGAGTTAGATGAAGGAAATATTTTTAAAACTTCTAAAGAATATTATCCATATTGGCGTTATTATGATGTAAAGGAATCCTACTGTCGTCATATGCCAATTTTTAGAAAAAGCACAAATGAAAATTTTCAAGAGTATTTATTTAATGGAAAAAAATTTGTAGTTGTTAGAACAAATAAGAACAGTTTGAATATCGGTAATAAATTACATGATGATAGAAGAATAGAACCTGATAAATCTTATTGGTTAATGGTTGAGCCTATTCAATGGACACTTTATATGGATAATAATTTGATGGTTGCTGATGAGGTTTTGCTTTGTGGTGAAGATAGTAGACATTGCCTTGTTCATTCTCCATATAGGCCTAGATATAATTTTGATAATACCGATAATATGAAGATGGATAATTATTTAAATAAAGTGTTTGCAAAAGATATTATTCCTAGTAATTCTTTATATAAAAAAGAATTTCCTAGGGATAGAGATAGTTATAAAAAATTAGTTAAGCTTTTAAATAATTAGATATAAAAATTTTAAAAAAAATATGAAGATGGATTTTTAGAAGATTCATCTTTTTATAATGCTTTAATAGAATAAAAAATAATTTTCTTTTTTTAATTTTATATTAACACGGTGTCAGAAGAGATATATAATGAGAATGTAATTGACATAATGTCAGGAGATGATTAAATGCACAATGACTTAAGAAAAAATGAAATAGTAAATGCTTGTATGAAATTATATGACAAGTATCAGTTTAAAGATATTACGATGAAATTAATCAGTGAGGAAACATCTTTTTCAAGGCCTTCAATTTACAATTATTTTGAAACAAAGGAAGAGATATTTTTAGCTTTATTTGCCAAGGAATATGATGAATGGAGTGATGAGGTTAAAAATATTTATGATGAAAATGTTGTTCTTTCAAAAGATGAATTTGCGAGAAAGCTTGCTTATTCAATGAAAGATAGAGAAAGGCTTTTAAAATTACTTTCCATGAATATGTATGATTTAGAAGAAAATAGTAGAATGGAAAGGCTTATTGAGTTTAAAAAATCATATAAGGAAGCTGTTCATTCAGTGAAGATGTGTTTAGAAAAGTTTTTCCCAGAAATGAGTGAGGAGAATATTACTGAATTTTTATATTCGTTTTTCCCATTTATGTTTGGCATATATCCTTATACAGTAGTTACAGATAAGCAAAGAGCGGCAATGGAAAAGGCAGAAGTTAATTATAAATATTATTCTATTTATGATATGGCTTATATGGGAATTAGAAAGTTACTCGGGTGATTTATGAAAAAGATAATATTTATAGTTTTAGGAATAATTTTATTAATATTTTTAATTTTTGTTTATGCTAGTTTTAAAAATAATAAAGAAGAAGTGGAGGATGAGATGATAATAAGAGTTAGTTCAGGCGATAATGTTATTACATTTGAACTCAATGATAGCAAGGCGGCTAAAGATTTGTACAGTCAGTTACCACTTGATTTAGAAGTTTCTGATTTTAGTACAAATGAAAAAGTTTTTTATCCAGAAAAGTTAGATGCTTCAGATGCCCCATTTGCAAAAGGTGGTAAAGGAGTACTTGCTTATTATGAACCTTGGGGTGATGTTGTAATGTTTTATGATGATTTTAGTTCAAATAATGATTTGTATGAACTCGGAAAAGTAATTGATGGCGTGGATATGATTGAAAATTTAAGTGGTAATATTGTAATAGAAAAGGTAGAAGGGTAGGAGATATTATGATTACAAAGAAAGCTTTAGAAAATCACGATTCAATTTTTGAAGGGGTTAAATATGCCCCAGCTGGAGAGACTAGACCGATGGGGGAGACTAATCCAGAGTATGTCGAGACGTTTTTGAATTTTGCGTTTGATGAAGTTTATGACCATGGAAGTTATGATAAGAAACTTAGATGGATGGTTATTTTGGCAAGTATGATTGCCCAAAATACAAGAGATAGGTATAAGGTATTTTTAGCTGCTGGACTTAATATTGGAATTACACCTGAGGAAGTTATGGAAATAGTTTATCAAGCTGTTCCTTACTGCGGAATTGCAAGAGTATTTGATATTATTTACGATACTAATGCGGTTTTAGAGGCTAATGGGGTAAAACTTCCAGTAAAAGGTGGAATAAGAGTAAGTCATGAAAATAGATTTAAAGAAGGTTTAAAGGTTCAAAAATCTATTTTTGGTGATGAAAATATTGATAATATGCGAAATAATGCCCCAGAAGATGAGAAACATATTCAAGATTATTTAAGTGCGAACTGTTTTGGCGATTATTATACGAGAAGTTATTTAGATGTTCGAACAAGAGAAGTTTTAACTTTGGCAATGCTTATTTCTCTTGGAGGATGTGAGCCACAGGTTAAAAGTCATATTCAAGGTAATTTAAATGTTGGAAATACAAGAGAATTTTTAATCGAAACGGTTACACAACTTTTACCATATATCGGTTATCCAAGAGCGCTTAATGCCCTTAGATGTATAGATGAGGTTACAAAGTGAGAATTTTAGTTTTAACAGGAAGTCCACATAGAAGAGGTACATCTAATACTTTAGCGGATGAGTTTATAAAAGGAGTACAAGCATCTGGACATGAGGTTATCCGGTTTGATACTCCTTTTTTGAATATTCATCCTTGCATCGGATGTGACCGGTGCGGAATGAATGGGCCCTGCGTGTTTAACGACGATATGCCAAAGATATTAGATATGATTTTAGATTCTGATATGATAGTTTTTGCAACACCAATTTATTATTTTGGCTTTTCATCACAGATTAAAGCGGCAATCGACAGGTTTTATTCGAGAAATGGAAGGATACAAAGTAAGCATTTAAAGTCGGCTTTTATTGTCACGGCGTGGAATAATGATAATCAGGTTATGCGGTCAATAGATAAACATATAGATATTTTAATAGATTATTTGAATTTAGATAATTTAGGAAAAATTTTAGCCAAAGGTTATGGTTATGTCGGAGCTAGATTAGAAGATGAATATAAAAAGGAAGCTTATGAACTTGGAAGGAGTGTGAGGTAGTTTTATGATAGATGCTTATGCACATGTGTTACTACCAGAGTTTTATAAAAAAATGCTTGAGATTAAGCCTGATTTAAAATAGGTTATGCCTTTTATAAACAACGAGGTTTTAACTGATATAGAAAAGAGAAGAGAGCTTCTTCCGAAAGGAGTTTTACAAATTATTTCACATGTAAACGTGAATCCTGAGGATTATGTGGATGGAGATGAAGCTTATAAGCTGTGCTTTTCGGCAAATGAAGAACTGATAGATGTGATTAATAAAAATCCGGATATATTTTATGGCGGTGTGGCAATGGTTCCGATGAATAATATAGACGGAGCAGTTAAAATAATGGAAGAGCAGGTAAAGAATAGTGATAAATTATTTGGAATTCAGCTTTTTACAAGAGCTTTAGGTAAAAGTATTGCGGCAGATGAATATAGGAAAGTATTTGAAGTTGCTTATAAAAATAATTTGACTATTTGGATTCATCCAATTTTTGATGAGAGAAAACCCGATAATAATTTAGTTTTTAGCTGGGAATATGAGCTTTCACAGGCAATGATGGAAATTGTAAAGGCCGGAATTTTTAAAGATTTTCCTAATATAAAGATAATTATTCATCATGCAGGAGCGATGGTGCCGTTTTTCTCAGGCCGAATTAAATATATTTTAGGAGATGAGGCACTTGATGATTTTAAGAAGTTTTATGTCGATACGGCTATTCTTGGAAATCCAAAAGCTTTGGAACTCGCTTTAGATTTTTATGGGCTAGATCATATTCTTTTTGGAACTGACGCACCTTTTGGTATTTTGCCAGCTGGCGGAACTAAAGAGATAAAAGAGGCGATAGAAAGGCTAACTATTAAAAGTCAATAGCTTTTCTAAAAAAATTAAAATTGGAAAAGAAACCCACGCCAAAAAGATTTCACAAAAGTGAAATTTTGAAAAATTGAGTAATCAATTATTTCAATAAAGACGGATCAAATTGGATATTTTTAGTTTCAAGAATATAGATAACTCTAATTAGTTTTTTACAAACATGTGATAAAGCGACTCTATGACATTTACCTTCAGAAATTTTCTTATAGTAATAGTCATAAAAAGTGTTATTAAATCTAATAACTGTAAGAGCTACATTCATAAGTGAATATCTTAAATATCCAGACCCACGCTTCACCATTTTACCTTTAGAAGACATAGTACCTAATTCAATAATACCAGGTTCTAAACCAGCAAAAGATAACATTTTACTAGCGTTAGAAAATTTAGAAATGTCTCCAAATTCAGAAATGATTGAAGCACAAGTAACTACACCAATTCCAGGAATAGAAAGAGTTGGTGGATTAAGTTCTTTGATAATTGTAGAAATTTGTTTATCTAGTTCGATAATTTGTTCATCTATGTTTTTATAAAGATTAAGAATAGAAGATAATTCAAGTTCGAAAATATCGTTAGATTCACCAATTGTATTTTTAGCTAAATCCTTTAATTTAACGAATTTAGCATAAGTGAATTTACCATGGGAAATTTTACTTAAAGATTCAAAATCTCTCATATTAGCAATTTTCTCTGGAGTTTTATATTTCTCTAAGATATAAAGAAAAGTAGATCCAAAAGAATTACTAAAAAATGGTTTAAATTCAGAAAAAATCATATCTAATATATTTGTTAATTGGACTTTATATTTACTTCTTTGCTTTACTAAAGTTTCTCTTAATCTTGTAAGTGACTTAATTGAATATTTATGATAAAATAAGTTTGAATTTGGTTTATATGGGACTGACATAAGCTTTCTTGCAATTACAGTTGCATCAACCTTATCAGTTTTAGTCTTTCTTAAAGATAAGGATTTATAAAATTCTTTCACTAAAAGAGGATTAAATTCCATAAAACTATAATTGTTTTTTTCTAAGAACAATTTCAAATTCAAACCATAATGTCCAGTGGCTTCTAATCCGATATGGACATTAGAATTATCATAGGGTTTCAATAAGTCTAAAAACTGTTGAAATCCTTTTTTGGTATTATCGAAAGATAAATTTTCTACAATAACTTCACCTGTATCTTTACAGATGAAACAATCGTGTTTGTATTTTGATATATCTATTCCAACATATATCATATACATGCACCTCCTTGGTTAGTTTTTAATGCCTGTATGTTTGCCACAAAAACTTTCTATCTTGTAACCTCGCTGAACCTATAAAACGTCAGAGCGTTAACTAACTAATCAACAATTAAAATAAAAAGTCTGTGGTAAGAGCCTTTCTAAACAGTCAAAGCTGTAGGATGTGATTAACAAATCCACAGGCAAGAGTTATTATAACTCAAAAAATATAATAGAAAGAAAAAATCAATCTATAGGATTTCTCCTAAGATTGATTATACGAGGATGAATATAAACAAAGATGAGCGCGATAGTATTTTTTATAAGAATATTGTAAATATGATAAACGAGACTAAATAGTTTCGTTTTTTATTTAAATTTTTTTAATTAAAATTTGTATATTTTTGGATTTTACTATATAATTATGGTGTGGTGATGGGGATGAAAAAATGTGCACTTGTGTGTAATCCTAATAGTGGACACAATAAAAAGAAGCCGATTATCGAAAAAATGATAGATGTTTTAAAAGAGTATGATTACGAGACAGAAGTTTATTATACGAAGTATTCTGGTCATGCAAAGAAGATTATCATGAGTTTAAAGGACGATATTGATTTAGTTGTATCACTTGGTGGCGATGGAACTTTCAATGAGGTTGTAACAGGTAATTTTAAGAGACCAAAAAAGCTTCTTTTATCACATATTCCACTTGGAACGACTAATGATTTGGGGGCAATTTTTGGTCTTGGAAAAAATCCAATTACAAATTTAAAAATGATCTTAGAAGGTACAGTAAAAGGTATTGATAT
Organism: Candidatus Coprosoma intestinipullorum; assembly: GCA_018713045.1. Taxonomy (GTDB): domain Bacteria; phylum Bacillota_I; class Bacilli_A; order RF39; family UBA660; genus Coprosoma; species Coprosoma intestinipullorum. The sequence goes on from DVFV01000040.1 coordinate 8,135, forward strand.
ATGTATGATTAACGATCAACCTTTTGTGTATGTCGCAGGTCTTGGAAAATTTACGGACGTGGCTTATAATACGCCAAGAAAACTTAAGAAGAATTTTGGTTATATGGCTTATATGTTTAATGCTTTAAAGTCATTTAATCAGAAGACTCATTTATTCGAGATGAGCTATGAAATCGATGGAGAAGTTTATACTGGGCTTTATTCTTTTGCTCTTGTTTGTAATGCGAGAAGAATGGCGGGCATAAATGTTTTTCAAGATGTAAAAATGGATGATGGAAAGTTTGAAGTTTTATTTTCAAATATTACGGCAAAGAAGGATATTATAAAGAGTTTATATTATTTTAAGGCTAATGGAATTAAAAATGTTCCAGGATTTTATTTCTTTAGAACCGATAATTTAAAGATTAGATTAAAAGATTATCCTAAAAACAATTGGTGCATAGACGGGGAGAAGCTGAGAGACAGAAGTTTAACTTTCGATATTAAGATTGTTAAGGGTCTTGAGATGCTTTTACCTAATAAAGAGCTTAAGAATATATTTATATCATAATTGCTTTTTGATTATATTTTTGGTATAATTGAAGAGCTTTTTAACGAAAAAAGAAAGGAGACGGAAATGAGTAAAATTAAAATTTTCGCACTCGGTGGTTTAAACGAGGACGGAAAAAATATGTATGTTGTCGAAGTTGACAAAGATATATTTGTTTTCGATGCTGGTTTAAAGTATGCCGACGATAAGATGTTAGGCGTCGATTATATTATTCCTAACTATGATTATATTAAAGATAATATTAAAAGAGTAAAAGGAGTTTTTATAACTCATGGTCATGACAATTATATGGGAGCTTTATGTGATATTTTAAAAGAGGTTCCTGAGCTTAAGATTTATGGTACTAAATTTACTTTAGAGATTATTAAAGATGAACTTGAAAGTGATGGTATTAAGAGTAATAATTTAATAGAAATTACACCACACAAAAAGATTGATTTTGGTAAAAATAGTATTTTCCCAATAACTGTAACTTATATGATTCCAGATGCGGTTGGATATGTTTTATATACCCCAGATGGGGCAATATTCTATACGGGTAATTTTGTGTTTGATCCAACAATGCTTGGTCCTTACAAGATGGATATCGGAAAACTTGCTTATGTTGGTAAACAAGGTGTTTTATGTTTACTTTCTGAGTCACTTTATGCGGAGAAGAAAGGATTTACTTCACCTAACCACAGGGCAGCTGATGCGATAAGCGAGGTTATTAATAATCACGATGGAAGAATTTTACTTAATATCGATCAAACTCAAATTTATAGAGTTCAAGAATTATTTAATGAAATTAAACATACTAAACGTAATGTCGTTATTTTAGGTAAAAGAATGGAACAAAATATTTTAAAGGCAATCAATATGAAATATGTCAATTTTGATGCCAAGAGAATTTGTTCGATTAAACATGTAAATGACGAAGGAATTATCGTAATTATTTCCGACGAAAGAGAAAGACCTTTTTCTAATTTAAAGAGAATTGTTAGAGGTTATGATAAGTTTGTAACGATTACTGATAAAGATACTTTTGTCCTTGTTTCACCAATCGATGATGGAATGGAAGGAACAGCGACAAAGATTTTAGATACTTTAGCTAGAATTGGCGTCGATACTATTGTTTTAGATAAGCGCAATTACTTATCACATCATGCTTCATCAGAAGATTTGATGCTGATGATAGATTTGATGAAACCAAAATATTACATGCCAGTTATTGGTGAGTATCGTCAGCAAGTAGCTAATGCGAATGCGGCTAAACAAATTGGAATGAGATGCGATCACATTTTACTTAAGTTAAATGGTGATGTTGCTTATTTCGAAAATGGTGAACTTGTCGATAACGATATGAAAGTGCCTGTAGATGATATTTTAATAGATGGACTTTCTGCTGGAGATGTCGGTGATTTAGTTATTAAGGATAGAGAATTACTCAGTGATAATGGTATTGTCATTATTACGGCAACTTTAGATAGAAAAACTAAGGAAATTTTAGCTGGACCAGAGGTTTTAACAAAAGGTTTTGTTTATGTCCGTGATAATATCGATTTGATTAAAGAAGTTGCGAAGATTTCCGAAGAGGTTATTAATAAAAACGTCAAAGGAAATTATGTCGATTTCAATAAAGTTAAATCAGGTATTAGAGATAAGGTTGGAAAATATTTATACGAAGAGACTGAGTGTAAACCAATGGTTATAATTGTCATAGGAGAAGTTTAAGACTTCTTTTTTTGACGAGTTTTAGAAGTGTAAAACTTCTTTTTTAAATGAATATGATAAAAGGAAAGGAGTAGTTTTATGAAAAATATTTTTAAATTAGTGAAAAATAAAGTGTTTACGGTAGCTGAAGGTTTAGTAAAAGGCGGAAAAAGAGAAGAGTATGTCATTAATGGAATGAATTTGGTTTCACCGGAAAAAGCAGATGAATGGGTGAAATTTGTAGATTCGGCTTTAACAGGAAGTGAATATAATGATGGATATTATGTAATGAAAGGTGATTTAAAATCTGAAGTTATTTTGGAAAATGTTTTAGATGGTTTAGTTATGATAGACCACGGTTATTCTTTTTGGGAGGTTGATAAGGTGCTTAGAATGTACAGTCAAGGAGAAGAACTTAGATTTATCCGAAGGTGTTTAATTAAATTTAGTTTGTTGGGTGATGACTATTTAAAATATTTAAGCGGAAATGAGTCTGTTAAAGTAAAGACTTTAAAATAATATTTCTTGAAGAAAATTAATAAATGTGATATTATCTAATGGAAGAAATGAGTTGATTTTATGTTAGTACCAAATGCTTTGGAGGAAAAAAAGAGAACAGGAAATGAAGTAAAGATAAGGAAATATGAGATTAATCCAGATTACAAAACTTTAGGTATTGGGAAAAGTTATTTTGTTAAGACTTATGGTTGTCAAATGAATGTTCACGATAGCGAGAATATAAGAGCTATGCTGGAAGAGATGGGTTATAAAGAGGCTTCTAATATGGAAGATGCTGATTTGATTTTACTTAATACTTGTGCGATTAGAGAAAACGCGCATAATAAAGTTTTTGGTATGCTTGGAAGGATTAAACATTTGAAGGCGGAAAGGCCTGATGTAATGGTTGGTCTTTGTGGGTGTATGGCTCAGGAAGAGTCTGTTGTCGATGAGATTTTAAATCGTTATAAGTGGATGGATTTTGTTTTTGGAACGCACAATTTGGACAGGCTTCCCGATGTTTTACATAATTCAATTTTGAAGAAGAAGTTAGAGGTTGAGGTATATAGCTGTGAGGGTGATCTAATCGAGGATATGCCGGTTAAACGCGATAGTAAGTATAAAGCATGGGTTAATATTATGTATGGTTGTGATAAGTTTTGTACGTACTGTATTGTACCGTTTACAAGAGGTAAGCAGAGAAGTAGAAGGCCACACGATATTTTAATGGAAGTAAGAAGGCTTAAAGAAGACGGATATCAAGAGGTTACTTTGCTTGGTCAAAATGTCAATGCTTATGGTAAAGATTTAGGTAATTACGATATGGGTGATTTACTTCGTGATGTTGCAGAAATTGGTATTCCTAGAGTTAGATTTATAACTTCACATCCTTGGGATTTTACAGATAAAATGATCGAGGTTATTGCCAAATACGATAATATTATGCCTTATATTCATCTACCACTACAGTCAGGTTCAGATAGGATTTTAAAATTAATGGGAAGACGTTATACTAAAGATAGTTATTTAAAGTTATTTCATAAAATTAAAGATACAGTTCCTAATGCGACAATAACGACGGATATTATAGTCGGTTTTCCGGGGGAGACCGAGAAAGATTTTCAAGATACTTTAGATGTGGTTAACGAGTGTCAGTACGAATCAGCGTTTACGTTTATATTTTCTCCAAGAGTTGGGACACCGGCTGCAAAAATGAAGGATGATACTTCTTTAGAAGAAAAGGAAGATAGGCTTCATAGACTTAATAAGGTCGTTAATAAATATTCAAGGAAGGCCAATGATAAGTATTTAAATAAGAAAGTAAAGGTTTTACTTGAAGGTGTTTCACTTAAGGATGACAGTATGCTTATGGGGTATACGGAAGAGATGAAACTTGTAAATGTAAAGGCACCTAAGGAAATGATTGGAAAGATAGTACCGGTTAAAATAACTGATGTTAAAACTTGGAGTTTAGATGGAGAGATGATTTAGTCAAAACGATTGGTTTTGGCTTTTTTTCATATTTGCCTTGTAAATACTTGTGAAATTTGTTATATTATTCTTAAGAGTAGGAGCTTACAAATATGAAGGATAAGAAAAATACGAAAATTTCAGATTTTGTTTCAAAGGTTGAAGACGGAACAAATGAAGCTTTTGATAGGGTTACAGATTCCCTTATGGATGAAGATGCAGTAGAAGCGGATGGAAATTTTAATTATACGGATATTGTTACGAATACAAAAGAAGAAAAGATGCGAAAACTTCCTTGGATAGTTGCGATAGTTTTAATATTACTTATTGTTTTATCTTTTTGTGCGTTATTTTTTCAAAGTAATCCAAAGACTATTTTTGTACGGGCAATCGATGGACTTTTTAATGGGGTTACTAGTAAAATAGGAGATAATGCTTACGATATTGTAAATGGTAATTTAGATTTGGAATATGTTATTCACGGCGGTGAAAATAGTAATTTAAGTGATGAGATTAGTAAGATAAAATGGCAAGCTGATTATTCTTTGGATGTGACAAATAATAAGGCTTATGCAAATGTTACTGGTGATAATGGTGAGGGTAAGCTTAATTTTGAGGTTTATAATGATAAAGATGATAATTATATAAAAATGGATAGCGTTATGGATAGTTATATAAAAATTGGTGATGGTCATTTCAGTTTGGATGGTTTAAACAGTTTTGGCTATGTGAGTACTTTGCTTGAGGGGATTAATCAAGCTTTTGATAGAGCGATTTCTTTTGAAAAAATTATCGGGGGCAATAAGACAATAGAGGTGAATGGTGAGAAGATTAAAGCTTATGAATCGAAGTTAGTTATCGATAGTAATAATAAGAAACGTTTTAGGGATACTTTTATCAATTCTTTAACTTCTAATATAGATTTTATTGCTTCTTTGCAAAGGATTAGAGATGCGGATGTTTCAGATTTACAGATGAACCGGGATAATTTAGAAAAGCTTATCGATGATATGGGAAATATCGAAGTTAGTCTTTATACAAGAGGTGATGATCATTACTTGGTAAAAATGGATTTAACTTGGGATTATGGTAGTTTTTCTTTAATTAAGAACAATAACGAAAATTATGATTACGATTTGAAAATCGATAATAGAGAGACTAGTGGTAATTTAAAAATAAGTAGTAACGATAACAAGCATAATATTGAACTTTCAGTTCAGGAGAAGGAAGATGGTAATGTTTTAGTTACGCAAAATATTAAACTTGATTTAAGAACTAACAATAATGGAGGCTTTGAAGATGTCGATACAAGTAATTTTACCGAGTATGCGAATATGAGCGATGTCGACAAGTTTAATTTACAGACGAACATTGTAGCGAATCCAGTTGTTTCAAAATTAGTTTCGGCTGGGCTTGAGATAAATTTAGATGAGTGGTTTAAATAGCCACTTTTTTGTGTATTTTTCTTTGAAGTTGCATATCTTAAAGTGAGGGGTGATATAATGGCATCTTATAAAGAAATAGTAACTAAGGCGATTATCGGAAAAGGGAAAAAGCATTTTAAGGATAAATATACAATTGAAGCTGAGCACACACCGACGACAATACTTGGGTGCTGGGTCATAAATCATCAATTTAAAGGATACAAGTCAGGCGATAAAATCGGGGTCGATGGTTCTTTTGATATAAACATTTGGTATTCTTATGATGATGATAGTAAAACAGCTGTAATTAATGAAAAAATCGAGTATAATGATTTGTTTAATGTAAGGGTTCGCGATAATGCTGATTTATCTGGTGATACCGATATTATTGTTAGATCTTTGAAACAACCAACGTGTTCTTCTGTTAATATTGAGGATAATAATAAGGTTTCTTTCGATATTGAAAAAGAACTTGGGGTTGAGATTGTTGGGGAGACAAAGGTTAAAATTGCTGTCGAAGAAGATGAGGAGCCTTGGGATGAGATAGTCGACGATGTAAGTGATGATACTTTAAAAGAAATAGATGAAAATGTTGATGAAAATTATATAAATTAAGCGTTCAAGTTTGAATGCTTTTTATTTTTGTGGTATAGTTATTTGGGTGATTTAGAAATTGAATAATATTTATTTAATTAGAACTGGTTTTACACCAGCTAATAATGCAGATTATAACAATCAAAGAGGTTTATCGGAAATCGCGCCCGATAGTTATATGCCTCTTGAGATACACTATGGAAGAAGGCAGGCAGAAGAACTTGGAAAGTATTTAAATTTAATAAAAGGGAAAACACTTATTTTAGTAAGTTCTTATAATAGAACTTTAGAGACTTTAGAGATTGCTCTTAAAAATATGCATGGAGATTATAAGGTAGAGGTTAGAGATGAGCTTCACGAAATTAATTTGGGGGTTCACTTTGCAAGAACGAAGGAAGAGATTTTGGAACTTTATCCTGTTAGTGGTAAAGATTTTTATATGGCAAAGCATTTTTTTTCTAATGCAACTTGTTATATAGGTGGTGAGTCTCAAAGAAAAGTTAAATATAGAGTTTATAATATAAGTAATTATATTATGGAAAAGTCTTTGGAATATGACAATGTATTTGTGGTTGCTCATGGAACAGTTAATAAATGGATTTATTATTGGATTAATGATGAGCAAGAGCTTAATCATGATATGAAAAATTGTGAGGTAATAAGGGCTAATGGTAGAAATCGTGGAAAACCATTATTTATTCCGCAGACTTTTGTTCCGAAGGGATATATGATAGATATAAACGAATATATTCATAGAGGACCGAATAAAGTTAAAAGAAAGTAGTGTTATACAAAAAAGGTTGACAGATGCCTTGCTATATGATAAAATCGTTTAAGAAATGGAGGGATATTATGGTAAAAATTAGACTTATGAGAATGGGTTCAAAAAGAAAGCCATTTTATAGAATAGTTGTTGCTGATGCGAGAACTAAGAGAGATGGACAATATATTGAACTTGTTGGTACTTATAATCCAGTAATGGATCCAGCTGAAATTAAAATTAACGAAGAAGTTGCTTTAAAGTGGCTTAAAGATGGAGCTGTGCCAACTGATACTGTAAAGAGTTTATTTACAAAAGCTGGAATTAATAAAAAATTCCACGAGATGAGAATGAAAAAAGATAGTGAGTAATTTATGGATTTAGAGAAGCTTACAGATTTTATGGTTAAGGGTTTGGCTAAGAAACCAGATTTAGTTTCAGTAAAACTTTTCGAAGATGAAGATTTGATTACGATTGAGGTTTTAGTTAGCAAGGATGATATCGGAATTGTGCTGGGGCATGACGGAGTTAATGCTAAGGCAATAAGAACGATAATTCAATCTTGTAGTTTGGCTAAGCTCGGTAAACCAGCAAAGATTAACATAGAGTCTTTTTAGGCTTTATGTTTTTTGTTTACTAAAAAAGTTTATTGTGATATATTTAAATAGAGGAGGGCCGGATATGAAGAAAGGTTTTACTTTAGTTGAATTACTCGCCGTAATTATTATTTTGGGTATTATTCTTTTGATTATTGTTCCAAATGTTGCTGGTATTTTAAATAGATCACAAGAGAGACTCAACGAGGAGCAGGTAAGAGAAATCGAATCAGCAGCTAAGCAGTGGGGTCTTAGAAATTTAAATATTAAGGATAATAAACCTTATAAAGGTGACAATGTAATTAGTTATGTAACAATTGATACTTTGCAAAAAGAGGGATTTTTAGAGAATAAGGATGTAAGAGATTTGACTGATAATAGTGATGTTTCTTTGAATACAAAAATTTGTATAAGTTATGATAATAATCAGTTTATATATGAATATGGTGGTGATTGTTAGATGAAGAGGGGCTTTACTTTAATTGAACTTTTAGCAGTTATCGTATTGCTTGGGGTAATTGTGACAATTATTACTTCTTCGGTAATTTCAACGATGAATAAATCAAAGGCATCTTTATCTGATACCCAAATAGAGACAATTGAGAATGCGGCAAGCAGATGGGTAACGCTTAATGCTGATAAGATTCCAAGTGAGAATGGAAAGTATGTGGACGTTTCTATAAATGATTTGGCAAGCGCTGGTTATTTAGATGCTTCTGATTTAGAAAATCCTAGTAATGGGAAGAAAATATGTGGTTATGTGCGAATAACTTATGTAAATAATGATACTTATAAAAATCAGTTTAATTATGATTTTAACGAGAAAAGCTGTTAGCCTGTATATTACAGCTTTTTTATTTTGTGGTATAATAATCTTAGTTTTGGAGGAAGAATGAAGAAGATAATTTTGTTTTTAAAAAAATTGTGGTATATGTTTATAGGATTATTTAGAAAAAATAAAAAGACTTCGGACAAAGTAGAATACGATGAATATACGGAATCTTTTGAGAATAAAAGTAGGACCGGAAGTTTATCTGGTACTAGTCAAAACAATGCGAATAAGTTTTATTTTGATAAGATGATTTTTCTGGCTATTCCAATGATTGTTTTATGGGCATTATTTGACAAAGAAAAAAAGGTAAAGGTTTATCATAAAAATAATTTACAACAGAATATAAAGTTTTCTAATTCAAAGGAAAACTTAGATATTCTTAATTTAGATGAGAGAGAAGTTATGAAAAGCAGAGAAGTTTTAGAGAGAAAAAAGGATACATTAGAGGTTCCAAATGAAAAAAATACTATAGATATTCCTGTTAAAAAAGATATAGATAGACCTTTTAAGCTTTATAAGGTTTCAAAGGGAAAAATTATGGTTTGCCTCAAAGATGGAATGAATAAGAATCCTATTAAATTAGAAGAGATGAAGGAAGTTTGCCGATTAAACGATGAGGATATTATTATTCAGAAAAATAATTTAAATAAGAAAAAAGGCCTTATGGCGATTGAAAGTATAATGACAGGTGTTTTGACGGTTCCGGTTTTAGGTATCTTGGGTATAGGTTATATTGGAAGAGCTTTTAGAGCAGTTAAGGTAAATAATCGTCTTTGCGTGGCATTAAGTCAGGTAAATGATAATAGTTTGAGTTTAAGAAGAATTAATCCTTTTATGTTTTTTAGTAAAAAAAGAACAGAAAAGTTTACAAATAAACTACAGATTAGTAATTTGCTGGGGGTCCAAAGGTTAAGAACGCAGGTTTTTAGAAAGTATGGAAGAGATAAGAATACCCGTTTTAAGAATGTGATAAAGAAAACTAATTTGCTTGAGAATGAGCTTTTAAAAAATAGTCAAAAGAAGAGAAATGGGAAAGCAAAAATTTTAAAGGGCAGAACATCAATATGAATGCATAAATTTTATAAACTTACACATTTATATTAGATAGAATATATGTTAATGTTATTGCACTCGGGCAAGATATGGACGCATTTAAATGGTCTTGTAAAATTTCGAGCAAAATATCTGCTATTTCAGACATCGTTAAATTATTTTTTATATTTTTCGTGATATTTTTAGGTTGATAAATGTCGAAATATGTAATGATAGGAGATATAAATCGTGAAAATTTTAAAAGGCATAGCTGTAATTTTTGTTTTATCTATTACAGCAGCATGTATGGGAGTTCAAGCTGACGATTATTTGACTTTAGTTGGCGTAGATATTCCGGGGTGGAATGGTAGTTATACTACAAAAAACGTTAAAAAGACAATAGATAATGATCAATTTGTCAAAACTGTTGGGACAACAGATAATAGAGGAGTAAAAGTTTTATTAAAAGATAGTAAAGGTGACCAAGGCACTTATAAAAATTTATCTATAGGAAATTGTGTGGGTATTATTGGTTCTGATGGTGTAGGCGCTTATGCTGGTACATATAATTTGACTTTTAAAACGATTGATTTTCATGTAACAACGACAGAATATACAGGTAGCTGGTTACTTGATGGCGGATTATATAATTCGATATGTAAATAATATTTATTTTTAATGTTTAAGGGGTTTTAATTATGAAAATTTTTGTAAAGCGTAATAAATTTTTATTAATTTCATTATTAATTATATTTTTGTGGGTTTTGATTTCTTTAATTCAGTATAAATTTGATTTTGAAAATTTAAAAGAGTCTTCTATTAAAAATTTAGAATACTGCGTACAAAATCATAGTGATGATTTTTGTGACAGATTTTCAGTAGCTGTAATGCCAGATACTATTTCAATATTTTTTCAACTAGTTATTAATTATTCTTTAAGAATTTTTACTTTCTTTGTATATCCGATTTTAATTATTATATCTGTAACATCAGGTATTTATGGAATGGTTAAATCAGGAATGTTTAAAAATGTTTTGACAAGAATGACATATAAAAATTATATTTCCAAGGTTTATTTATCTTCTTTAAAGAATTTAATAATACTTCCGTTTTTTTTGATAATTCTTTTTGTAGGCTCTTATATTTTGTCAGGTGGTAATTTAATAATCCCAACAGAAGAGACAAGCTTTATATCTCAAGAGTATTTAAATAATTTAGTTGTTTTTGGTTTAGTTTATGTTCTTAATATTTTTCTTCTTAATTTATTTATAATTAATATAAGTTATATATTTACAATAAAAAGTAATCATTTTGTGTCAGCTGTAATTGGTTCTTATTTGTGTTTTTGGATTATTTGGATAATTTTAGAAGCTTTGATTGGAGTGTTTGTTCAAAATGTATTTAATGTTAAATTATTAACAAATTCTTTGAACTTTTCGGCTTTTTGGGTTTATGATCATGTGATTAGTTTGCCATTTATGATTCTTTTCGCTTTAAGTTTAGTCATTGTTTCGACAATTGGTGTTTATTTAATCGTCCGAAATAAGGAAAGGGTTGTTTTAAATGCGGAAAGAAGTATTTAATAAGTTTATTAATTCATGGGTATTTAAAATTATAATATCAATTTCAATCATTGTGACAATATTTGCCGTGACAAATTATGGACTTAATAAGTCATATGCTGTGGCTTTGCAAAGCATTTTAAGCTCGTCAGTTTATATAGTTTGCGGACTATTTCTTCCATTATTTGTGACAACAATTAATATATATAACATTTTTAATAATAACTATTTTTTTAAAATAAGGCTTGATTCAAAGCAAAATGAGATTAAAGAGTTACTTAAATGTAGTGTTTATGCAAACAGTATAATGTTTCTTGTTGTATTTTTACTTTTATTTGTATTTTTAAATTTGTCTTGTGCTTCTAATTTAGAATTTATGAATAGTTATCAATTTTATAATATTCCAAATATAATTTATATAATTTTTTATATTGTAAGGCTATACGCAATAATGATAGTAGTTTCTTTATTTAATAGTTTTTTATTAGAAAAATTTTCTACAAAAGTAGTAATAGGTTTAAATATAGTTTTTTATGGCATCTTTTTCGATTATAATTATGTACCATTTACAGATGGAAGAACATCTATTCTCGATACATCCCCACTTATTTTTGAGTATTTACAATTAAATTCATATTCTACATTTTTAACTGAAATTTTATGTTCTGTTTTTGCTTTGTTACTTCCGATATTATTGTTAAAAGTTATTTTGAGTTTTAATTTAAAAAGAAGTGATGTAAATAGTTTTAAATATGTGGTGTTAAATGATACTGAATATACGATTAGGACTAAGAAATTTATATTAATTTTCTATTTTGCTTATTTAATTATATATTCATTGATTAAAATTTTTGTGATGAATTATAATGATAATGGTTTTAACGTTGT
>DVFV01000041.1 GCA_018713045.1 Candidatus Coprosoma intestinipullorum
AAGGCTGTGTTAAACTTTATGACTGATTAATATATTCGGCATAAGCAACATTAATGTTAATAGGCATATCAATAGAAAAAATCATATTTGATTTAATATAATTTTTATCAAGTACAATGTTACAATATGATTCGGTTTTAAGTTTACTCAATTTAAATCTTTTTTTCATAATGAATATATAAGTGAACCAATTTAAATATTCTTGTAAGTGTCTTGTTGATACACCTCTAAACTTACTAAGCCAAGTTTCTAGTTGAGAATGTACTCCGTTAATTTCAGCTATATTAATTCTACCATTACTATGAAATCCTGATGGTACGGTTTTTAATTTAAGATTATGATTTTTACAAAAATCCTGATATGCACTCGCACTATCGGCATTTATAGATTTTGCATTATTTAATTTATGACCCAAACTATCTTCTAACATTTGTGTTGTACATCTTCCAAGTCCTGTAATTTTTAATGATAAATTGTCATTTTCATCGATGCTTGATACTACACAAATTTTATGATGACTAATTCCTCTATATGGTGATGTTGTAGAGGATCTTTTTTTAGAATATCTTGGCATATTATTTGATTTAGTTCCCTTTAAATTAATAGAAAAGTACTTTTCATCGGATTGAATTTCACCAGATAATGTAATATTATTTATAAAATTTTCAAGAGCAAATAAAACTTTATGTCTAACTCTAAAAGATGTTAATAATGAAATATTATTTTCTTCAGCAATCCTTCTCAAGCTAAAACCATCTAATAAATTATCTATAACATTACCCCAAATTTCGAACGGAAGTTTACTATGATAAATTACAGTATTTGTTGTTTCAGAAATAGTAACTTTACAACCAGAACAAATGTATTTTTGAATGCCGTTTTTAGTTTTTCCATTTTTATAAAATTTACATCCGCACTTTTCACAATACAATTCATTATGCCTATGAGAAGCAATTATTTTTGAATTAGAATTCTTTTCAGAACACAGCTCAGTTAAATTCTCCAATAAATAATTTTTAAATTCAATAATTGATACAGGATCTAAATCTTTAATTAATTCTGTTATATTCATACTACAAAAAAATATCCTTAATCAGCTAGTCCAAATCAGAATTTTCATCGCCAAACAAAAATGTAGATAGACTAGCTGATTAAGGATACTCCTTTCTACATTTTGTTTGGCATAACCATTATATCACATTTTTTAATTATCAGTCATAAAGTTTAACGCAGCCTTTTAAAAACAAAAAAAGGCCATAAAAGACCTATCTTGATTCGACAATTAATTTGATAGCTGTTCTTTCCTCACCATCGATTATAATGTCGGTAAAAGCTGGAATACAAATTAAATTCTTCCCACTTGGTGCCACAAAACCACGCGCAATCGCAATCGCCTTAATCGCCTGATTAAGCGCACCTGCACCAATCGCTTGAATCTCTACAGTTCCTTTCTCTCTAAAAACATTTGCTAAAGCTCCAGCTACCGAACTAGGATTAGATTTAGCTCTTACTTTAAGTGTTTCCATAATTATTTCCTCCTTTGATACTAAAATATATTAAACAGAAAAACTAATATTCCAAATTATTTACAAAACAGTAAAAAACATTTATAATTAAAAGAAGAAAGAGGGCGGATAAAATGAACTACACAAAACCTAGTATTGTCGATGTAACCCTAATGGACGACAAAGGAAGATCACTATATTTTCATGATATGTCAGAAAATTCAAGACCCCTTGAACTCCTTCTTCACACCGCCTATAACAATGAAATAATTCCATCCATTGCTAGTCCTGGAGAAGGCCCAAAATCTTTAGCTTATATAATCTTCCACCTAAATCCCAAAAAACTAAACATCATCGGTTGCCTTATGGACCTAACCACCGAAATACCAAACTGTGAATTTAACATCAGAAGCGATAGTACATCGAAAATATATGTTGAACTATCATGTGATCCTGAAGATGGTGACCAAATGTTTACCAGAATCAAAGAAGAAATCGAAGACAACATGATAAACACAAATCACACCCATAATTATCAAATTATGTCAACCGTCTATAACATTGCCAAAATAACTGAAGACGTTATAAACGCACAAATACTATTTGCCACCAACGCCAAACTGTATACCCAAGGTAAATGTGGCATGTCAATTTACAAAGAAAAACAAAATACCAAAGTAAGCATCAAAAACGCGGTTCCTATAAGTTCCGTCATCGAAGAAATAAAAACCAAAGCAGCCCTAAACCTGCCGACCGTTTTCTTCTGTACATTTGAAGAACTTAGAAACTTCTACTTTGAATTAGACGATACAGTTTACGGAAAGGAAGATGAATAAAATGGATTCCGAAATAAAAAGAAACATAATCCTAGATCACTATCAAAATCCGAGAAATAAAGGTCTGACAGGCAATAAAGACTATAAAACTATAAATATGAATAACGAAAGCTGTATCGACGAAGTAAACCTCGAGATAAAAGTTGAAAATGGCATAATAAAAGATATCAAATTTGACGGTGAAGCCTGTGCCATCTGTACTAGCTCCTCATCAATCATGACAGATACCCTAATCGGTAAAACAACTGAAGAAGCAAAAAAAGTTCTTCAAAACTTCTTAAACATGCTTGACGAAAAACCATACGACAAAGAAATATTAGAAGAAGCAATAGTCTACGATGACATTCACAAACAACCGAATAGAAAAAAATGTGCCTTACTGTCATGGTGGGGAATCGAAAAACTGTTAAACGAATTAGAAGCCCAAAAATAAGGCTTTTTTATTTTCTCTAGTCTTTTTATTTTTCCTCAAATATGTTACAATTACTATGGGTGAAAAAAATGACGAAAGAATATGGACTCGATGAAGAAAAAATCATCGAAATATCTAAATATAAAAAAGAACCAAAATGGATGACAGACTTTCGCCTTAAAGCATATAAAACTTACAAAGAAATGCCTGATCCAGATTTTGGTCCTGAAATAGATCTAGACTTTGATAGCTTAAATTACTTTAAAACAGTAACCAAAGATACCAAAGCCGCAAGAACATGGGATGAATGCCCAATTAAAGACACTTTCGCTGAAATTGGTCTAATCGATGCCGAAAAGAAGTACTTAGATGGTATCGGCGCCCAATACGAAAGTGAAGTAGTTTACCAAAGCATGATAAAAGAGTTAGAAGACAAAGGTGTCATTTTCTGCAGCATGGATGAAGCCTTACAAAAACACCCAGACATCTTTAAAAAATACTTCAATACTTTAATACCATATAACGATAACAAATACGCCGCCCTAAACGGTGCCGTATGGAGTGGAGGAACATTTATCTATGTCCCACCTCACGTAACTATCGAAAGACCACTTCAAGCCTATTTCCGAATCGACACTAAAAACATGGGACAATTCGAAAGAACCTTGATAATAGTAGATGAAGATAGTCACGTTCACTATATGGAAGGATGTACCGCAACTTACCACACAACCGGCTCTCTTCACGCCGCTGTAGTAGAAGTATTTGTCGAAAAAAACGCCAGTTGCCGTTTTACAACCATTCAAAACTGGGCCAACAACATCTATAATTTAGTAACCGAAAGAGCCCAAGTTGAAGAAAACGGAACCATGGAATGGATAGATGGTAACATAGGTGCCAAGATCAACATGAAATACCCATCATGCATCCTAAAAGGCCAAGGTGCGAGTGGTAGTTGTATCTCAGTAGCCGTTGCCAGCAATGGTCAATACCAAGATGCTGGAGCCAAAGCCATTCACCTCGCGCCAAATACGACAAGTAACATAGTAAGTAAATCAATCGCCGCCAACGGTGGAGTTGCTAATTATCGCGGTAAAGTATACATCGATAAAGCTGCTGAAAACGCCAAAAGTATTATCAAATGTGACACCATCCTTTTAGATAAACACTCTAAAAGTGATACCATTCCAACTAACATTGTCGATAATCCAACATCTTATCTTGAGCACGAAGCCACAGTATCTAAACTCGATGAAGAAAAACTATTCTATCTGATGAGTAGGGGACTTAACGAAGATCGTGCCAAAGAATTGCTAATCATTGGCTTTATCGACGAATTCAGAGAAAACTTACCGATGGAATACGCCGTCGAATTAAATGCCCTGCTCAAAAACTATTTCTAAGGAGGTATAAAAAATGAAAGGTAAATGGGGAGTAATTGTAGTTATCATCGTTATAATCGTCTCCGTAGTAGCTGGCCTCTTCTTCTTTAGAAAGTCTGAAGAAAATCTTCAAGCCGAAGAAAATAGAATGAAAGAAGCTGCCGAAAGCTACTTCGATAAATACATGAGTTCAAACGAAAGTACGCAAGTATATGAAGTTACCTTAGGTATGCTTGAAGAAGCAAACGATAACGGTGAAGAATATGACCTTACAGGTTTAGAAGATTGCAGTAAAACTGATACAGTTGCTGAAATAACAATTAATTATCAAAATGGTAAACCTAAAAAAACCGAAGTTACTTTAAAATGTTAGTAACTTCTTTTTTTATAATTTTCCAAATTCCTCTAACAAACAACCAAATTACCTGTAAAATATATAACTTAAAGCTAAAATAAAACAAAAACTGGCCCCTAAAACGCCAAATTACTTTTGAAAAAAAGTAAATTAACAAATTCCCAGCCCAAACTGCCAAATTACTTTTTAACTAAAGCTAAAAAAATAACCCAAAGTAAAGAAAAGCCTTATAAATCGCCATTTTCCTCATTTGCAAGAAGCAAACGAATTATGTATATTATGGGCGTGAAAGGAGGAACAATTTTGTTGAATCAAATTGTTTTAGTCGGTCGTCTTGCCAATGACCCAGAATTATACGAAACAGAAACAGGCAAAAAAGTAGCGAGGGTAGTCTTAGCCGTCCCAAGGCCATACAAGAACGTCGAAGGTGAATATGAAAGCGATTTCATCAGCTGTAAATTATGGCAAGGAATTGCCACCAGTACAACTGACTACTGCAAAAAAGGAGACCTCGTTGGTATCAAGGGACGACTTCAAACATATAACTATGAAACAGAAGAAGGAAAAAAATACCTAACAGAAGTCATCGCCGAAAAAGTAACATTTTTATCAAGCAAAAACAAGGACTAAATATCCTTGTTTTTTAATTCCTCGTAAAAAATATCATCAGGTTTCATATTAAAGATCTTTGCTATCTTAATCGCCATAATATAAGATAACCTTCTTCGGCCGTTTTCTATTTGCCAGTAAAAAGGTTTACTGATATTTAATTTATCGCTCATATCTTGACAAGTAAAATTATTTTTTTGTCTGAGCTCCTTTAATTCGTTCATATTCGACCTCCTATTTATATTATATATTAACTTAAAGTGATTATCAAGCAATTAAGTAACATAAAGTTAATTTAATTTTCTTTATAACCAAAGCTTGTTATAATTAGTTAACGAAAGGATAACGATAATATGTTGAATGAAATACTAAAAAATGCACGTAAACAGAAGAAATTAACTCAGACAGAACTTGCTAATATAATAGGTGTCAAACCAGCTGAAGTTTCCCAATACGAATCAGGAAAACGTACTCCGAGATTCAACGTTTTAATCAAAATACTTGATACCCTAGACCTTTCAGCCGATGTTGCTTTAGGTCGTGAACAATCTGTTGTCAGTGAAGAGGGCGATTATAGCATAAGAGTATCTAAAAAAGATTTAAGCATTCTTTCAGCAATTAAAAATTACCCAGAGTTATATAAACTATTATATGAAAATCCGGAGCGCAGTTCTAAAGTGTTGAATAACAATTTATCAAAACTTTTCCCTGAAGAGTAATCTAGAAGCCTTAAATTCTAGATTTTTATTTACAAAAACCAAATAAGTTCTATTATATACGCTCTGAAAGGAAGTGCCTTATGCAGAGACATACATTCAAATAAAAAACAAAGGAGAAACGTATTCAGGTATAATCGAAATGCGAATAGATGATACTAACTACGATGATTACATCGACTATATCATCTATACCATACACGAACTAAAAGCAAATACCAAAAGTCAAATTGAAGGGTTTCGTTTCGTAACAAAACAATTAAAAGGTGAAAAAAGTTTTACCGGTTGGATTTGTTAAGGCGATAAAATACCGCAGTCCCATTTAAACGCCCATCTTGAAAACCCTAGATTTGAAGAATCATTTAAATATTATGTAGAACAGTTAAAAGAACAAGAAAAACTAGATAATCCAGATAAAGATATTCAAATGGTTGGCATCTGTCGCCTAGACACAGGTAACTATACGCCGCTACTTGAAAAAGATCAAATATATAATGACTTCATTAAAAATTATCGTCTTCGCAAAGACCTAACTTTTACACCTTTTAACACATCTAAAGTAAAATAATACTATCATTTTCCTTCTGCTTATATTAAAATAAAAGCAGGAGGATTTTTTATGAACATATTAGACATAATTGATAAAAAAGAAAAAAATCAAAAACTAACTAAAGAAGAATTAGAATATGCCGTAAACGGATTTCTAAGTGGAGAAATCAAAGACTATCAAATGTCGGCCTTTCTAACCGAAATTGACCTTCTAGGTCTATCTGATGAAGAAACCCTAAATCTAACAGACATAATGCTAAAAAGTGGTGAAACCCTAAACCTTGGTATAGATACCGTCGACAAACATTCAACAGGAGGCGTTGGAGATAAAACGACGATTATCCTCGCGCCCTTAGTCGCTTCACTCGGCGTCAGTGTCGCCAAAATGAGTGGGCGAGGCCTTGGTCATACTGGCGGAACCATCGATAAACTAGAATCAATTCCCGGTTTTAAAACCTCGATGTCCCTTGAACAATTTAAAAACCAAGTAAAAAAAATCCAAATTGCCCTAGTTGGTCAAATGGGTAACTTAGTTCCAGCCGATAAAAAAATATATGCCTTAAGAGATGTCACTGGAACCGTTGATTCCGTTCCTCTAATTGCCTCAAGCGTTATGAGCAAAAAATTAGCCAGTGGTTCAAACAAAATCGTCATCGATCTAAAAGTTGGCACAGGTGCCCTTGTCGATAACCTTGAAGATGCCGAAGCATTAGGAAACCTAATGATCAAAATCGGAAAACATTATCATAAAGACACCGCCTGTCTGCTTACTAATATGTATGAACCCCTAGGTCTTGCCGTTGGTAACTCACTCGAAGTAATCGAAAGCATAAACACCCTCAAAGGTAAAGGCCCAAAAGATGTTACAGAACTAGTCTTAGACCTTGCCGCTCTAATGGTATCCATGGAAAAAGGAATATCTGAAGAAGAAGCAAAAGCCAAAGCTTTAGAAAACCTTCAAAATGGTAAAGCCTACCACAAATTCTTAGAGTGGGTAATCGCCCAAGGAGGGAATCTTGAAGGCCTAAAAACTGCCCAAAACACAAAAACAATAACCTCATCTAAATCGGGTTACATAAGTAAAATTGATGCCCTAGCTATTGGAAAATTAGCAAGAAAATTAGGCGCGGGAAGACTCAAAGAAGGCGATGAAATTGACCCCGAAGTAGGATTTGTCCTAAACAAAAAAGTAGGGGATAAAATCACAGAAGGTGAAGCTTTAATTACCGTCTATTATAACGATAAACAAGTAAGCGACGAAGAGATATTAAATTGCTTTGAAATAAGTGATTATCAAATTACGCCAAAATTAATTATCGGCAAACTTAAATAATTTGCCTATTCTAAAAGAACTTACCAAAAAAGCTCTTTTTTCTTTAAAAAAACTAGTATAATAAAATTAGGTGATTGAAATGATAATAACTAAAACTAAATTTATCAATTATACAAAATGTCCAAGATATATAAACAAGGATATTCCTACTGAAGATTTATCCTTTGACGAATACCTCGAAGAAGAAATGAACATGAACTTTGAAGACATGCTCAGTGAAATGGGTGGCGAAACCCTAGATGAAAAACACCTCAAAACCATGCTTCCATACTATAACGAAGTAGAAAGAGAAGCAGCTATAGAATCCCAAAGACAATTTACAGGTAAGTTTAACTATTCGCGAAAAACCCATAATCAAACA
>DVFV01000042.1 GCA_018713045.1 Candidatus Coprosoma intestinipullorum
ATAATAAACCTTGTAGATATCTATTACATTTTGAAGATAAAGAAGGAAATAGGATATCTGATGAGTGTACTATAATTGCTAATTATGAAAATACAGAAGTTAAAGATAGATTCTTTAGAGAAAAATTTGTATTTAAAAATATAAAATATGATAAAAATGAACCATATTATCTTGTGATAATTGATGAAGAAACGGGAATTATAAAAGCTAAAATAAAGTTCTATATAGATATAGTAATTGCCAATAATTTTGATTTCTAGGAGGTATAATAGATGGATGAATTAAATGTTAAATTAAATAAATATTTCCCAGGGAAAGTAGTTAGAAAAGATTTAACCAAGAAGATAAAAGAAGGTGCCAATGTACCGGTATATGTTCTTGAATACTTACTAGGAATGTATTGTGCAACTAACGATGAAAGAGTAATTAATGATGGTGTAGAAAATGTCAAAAGGATTTTAGCAGATAATTTTGTGCGTCCAGATGAAGCAGAAAAAATAAAATCAAAAATAAAAGAAAAAGGAATCTATACAATTATTGATAAAATAAGCGTTAGATTAAATGAACGATTAGATATATACCAGGCTGAATTTTCAAATTTAGGAATTAAAGATGCACTTATTAGTGAAGAATATATAAAAAAATATGAAAAATTATTAGTAGGTGGAATATGGTGCATTATAAAAGTTAGTTATTCATATGATGAGCAAGATAGACATAAAAGTCCATTTATCATATCTAGTTTAGACCCAATTCAATTACCTAACATGGATTTAAAAGATCTATTTGAAGAAAGAAAACATTTTAATAAAGATGAATGGATAGATGTATTAATTCGTTCAATGGGGATTGAATCTACTCATTTACAAAATAATCAAAAATGGCATTTTATTGAAAGAGCAGTACCACTTGTAGAAAATAATTATAATTTATGTGAACTAGGTCCTAGAGGTACAGGAAAATCGCATATTTATAAAGAAATATCTCCAAATAGTATTTTAGTATCTGGTGGTCAAACAACAGTTGCTAATTTATTTTATAATATGAGTCAAAAGAAGATAGGGCTAGTAGGAATGTGGGACTGTGTTGCTTTTGATGAAGTTGCAGGTATTCATTTTAAAGACAAAGATGGAATTCAAATAATGAAAGATTATATGGCATCAGGATCATTTTCGAGAGGCAAAGAAGAAAAAAATGCTAATGCTTCAATGGTGTTTGTAGGAAATATTAATCAGAGTGTAGAAGTACTATTAAAAACATCTAATCTTTTTGAACCATTTCCAACAGAAATGGCAACAGATTCAGCATTTTTTGATAGAATGCATTACTATTTACCGGGATGGGAAATCCCTAAAATGAGACCAGAATTAATTACAGATGAATTTGGATTTATTACTGATTATTTGTCTGAATTTTTTAGAGAAATGAGAAAAAGAACTTTTTCAGATGCACTAGATAAGTATTTTAAATTAGGCAATAATTTAAATCAACGTGATGTTATAGCAGTAAGGAAAACGGTATCAGGATTAATTAAGTTATTATATCCAAATGGAGAATATACTAAAGATGAATTGAAAGAAATATTAGAATATGCTTTAGTAGGAAGACGTCGTGTAAAAGAGCAACTTAAGAAAATTGGTGGAATGGAATTTTATGATGTTCATTTTTCATATATTGATTTGGATACTATGGAAGAAAACTTTGTTTCTGTCCCAGAATGTGGAGGGGGAAAGTTAATACCAGAAGGAATACTCAAAGCTGGACATACATACTTTGTAGGTAGAGGAAGTTCTGGCATGATTGGAACTTTTAAAATCGAAGTAGAGTCTCCAAGTGGACATGGTAAATTTAATATTACAGGTGTTGGAGCAGATAGAGAAACAAAAGAAGCTTTAAATACGGCATATAATTATTTTAAAGGTAATAAGAAAAATATCAGTGCAAGTATACAAGTAGAAAATGTTGACTATTTATTACATATAGAAGATTTACAGGGTGTAGGTGCATCTAAAGATGTATCTCTAGCAGCATTTGTTGCTATGTGTAGCAGTGCCTTGAAAAAGTCTATGCAAGGAAGCTTAGTTATTTTAGGTAGTATGAGTATAGGAGGAACAATTAGTAAAGTAGATGAACTTGCTAATACATTACAAGTGTGTTTTGACTCTGGTGCCAAGAAAATATTATTACCAATGTCATCAGCAGGAGATATTTCGAATGTTCCTAGTGATTTGTTTTCTAAATTTAATATTTCTTTTTATAATTCTCCAGAAGATGCTGTATATAAAGCCTTAGGAATAGAATAAGAAATAATGAATGAGTAAATTTTATTATGTGCTATTCAAGATTTAAAAGAAGTATTAACTAAAATAGAAAACACGGATATTTATATTAAAGAAGATTGGATAAGACTAGAAAAAGAAATAATTTCTTTTCTAGCTAATTTAAGTAGATATAGACTTTATAATAAAATGAATAATGATTTACTATCAGGATTACAATTTGCATTTAATTTAACTAAACACGAAAATACTATATTAAGTATTAAAAACGTGGAAGATGGTGGCTTTACTTTTCCAATAGAATTTCCTATTGAGTTTCCATGTAATAGAGTTTATTGGTTAGATATTACCGGCTTGGATATAAAATTTAAATATAAAAATCAATATGAAAATTATTTAAAATTTTTGTCTAACAAAAGAATAATTAATACTGTTGCACAAATCGAAAAATTAATTTTCAATATGGTAAAAGAACTATGAAGCAGAAAAAGATTAAAACATTGATAACTTTGCTTAATGCTAGAGAAAGAACCAAAAGGGATTTAAAAAGATATGATGAATTATATATTAAACAAGCTTTAAATCTAACTTTTCAATCGGAAATTCAGGATACACTTAACTATTTTAAAATTAATTTATATAATTATATAAGAGCGATAAAAGATAAAAAAGAATATTTTGATAAATATCAAAAATTAGAATCTGAGTTAAATAAAAAGGTTATTCCGCTAAATGCAGAATCATTAAATAGCACATATACTATTTATGAATTATATTCTGTATATAGAAATAGATATGAGCATCCAAATAAAATTGATGATGCTGATCAGTATACAATTTTTCATACAAGTATTCCACAAAAAGAATTTATACAACTGTTTCATATTTGTAATAATGTTGTAGATTTTGAACTGAACAAGTTAACATCAGTTGAAATTAAAAGTATGATTTTAGAAAATCCTGAAACTATAATATCAATTCAGAAGTCAGTTTTACATTTAGACAAACAAAATGAAAAAGAGAAGGAAGAACATCTTGAATTATATCAACAGAACAAAATGTTATTACAAAAATTAAAAAATATAAATTTTAATAATTTAACAGAAAATTTAATAGATGAAATTTATGAAAAGTTTAAAAATTACTTTTTAAACACATATTTTAAAAAAGAATTTGTAGAATATTACGGAGAAACGATGTATAAAAAGTTATTGGAAATATATAGCAATGAAAATGGAAGTACTAAACAAATAGTGCAAGAAATTCAAACTTTTTATCAAACCTTGTTAAAACAATCTTAAAGTTGAAAAATAACTTGCAATCCTCCTCAAACAGAGCTAACATACAACACAAGGAATCGATTTTTATCTAATTATTTTAAAAGATGATCCCCATCGCCCCATTTTTGAAAGATTAAACCTATATGGTTTTATAATAAAAAGACTAGGAAATTTATTTAAAAATCCTAGTTTTTTTGTTTAGAAAATGAAAATATTGTACGTATGTCTTTTAAATAAATAAGATGCAAAACTCATAATTTTTGCATCTTAAAAAATTTTTAACTGCACGTATGTGTCTTAAAATATAAAAAAAATAAAATTCACTCTACAAATCTTATTTTTATTATCGTAGAAGGACAAGAAAAAACAAATTTGTTATAATGAATGTAGTAGGTGTATGTTTATGACAATAGAAAAATTAAAGAAATCTTTATTAAAATGTTATTCTAAAGATTTATGTTACATAAAAGTACAAGATCAATGGAATGATTCAAATAAAACTTTAGGTATGTGTGCAATCACTTCGTTAGTAGTAAATGATTATTTTGGTGGAGAAATAGCCAAAATAAAAATTGATGGAATAAGTCATTACTTTAATTTAATACATAATCAAATAGTTGATTTAACAAAAGAACAATTTGTTAAAGAAATAAATTATGAAAATTACAAAATAATTGATAGAGAAAAAATTTTGACGGAAGATACAAATAATAGATATCAAATACTAAAAAAGAAAGTTGAAAAGAACTTATTAGAAGAAGTAGATAAAGAAGTATATAATTGCCATAAATGTAGTAATTTAGTTGAAAAGTTTCCAAACTCATCAACTGTATTTTTGGGTAAAAATAATGATATTGTTTTAATCGGAGAAGCTCCGGCAAACAATGGCTGGCGAAAAAGTCATATGTTGTGGAAAGCTATAAATGGTAAAGTATTACCTAGTGGAGTTATATTACAAAACCTATTTGATATCATAGATAAAGATATATTTGAAACTACATTTATAGAATCAGTAAAATGTTATCCAGTTGAAAGAAAAAATTTAAAGATATGTTCTAATAACTGTAAAAGTATAATGTTTAAACAACTAGAAATATTAAAACCAAAATTAATAATTACCTTAGGAGAATTTCCTACTAGAAACCTATTAAACTTTAAATTCAAAAAGTTTTCAGATGTTGTAGGTAACATTTATGAAGTAAATGGATATAAAGTACTACCAATATATCACCCTAGTCCAATCTCTCCAAAAAGTTATAAAGGGAATCTTCCAATATTTGAAAAGTTAAAAAATCATATGAAAGGAATCTAACGTGAAAGGAATAGTTTTAATTGGTGCTTCTAGAGCAGGTAAAAGTACGTTTTCACAAATGTTAATGAAAGAACTTAAATCATGTCAGATTATATCAGGTGATTTAGTAAGACTTGCATACAGAGATGAAATATATAAATATAAAACAGTAAAAGCAGGACTTATGAAAGAAATCCTTGAGTATCGAAAATTCTTAAAATCGTATTTTGATTATAGTGTTAAATATAGTGAAAGTTTATACGTTATTCTAGATACCGTTGATTTTAAACCGGAAGATTATAAATTGTTTGAAAATAATATTATTATAGTTTTTGGTTACCCGGACTTAACTAAAAAAGAATGCCTTTCTAACTGGAGAACTTATCAAAGATTAAAAGATTGGACTAGAAATAAATCAGATGAAACACTTTTAGAAAAAGCTGAAAGAGAAATTGCTAAAAGCCAACAATTTGAAAAAGATTCAAAAAAATATAAGCTAAAATTTGTAAATACATCATTTAATAGAGAGAAAGTATTAACTGAACTACTTGGATGGGTAAAAAATGAGCTAAATAAAAAGTAATCATTGATATATTGATTTACTAATTATAAATTAACATGCTATAATAAATCATAAATATCAGTGGTGATTATATGAGTGAAAAAGTCATAAAAAGAGAACGAATTAGGAAAACTAATGATTGATGAAGTAAAAAGGATTTAAAACATTACTATATAGAATAAGAAAATAAAACTTAATTATGAAAAAGTTATTTTAGGAGATGTAAAAATGAAAAATCTTATAAAAGAGATAAAACAATTTACTGAAGAACGAGACTGGGATCAATTTCATAGCCCAGAGAATTTAGCAAAATCAATTTCTATAGAGGCAGGCGAACTATTAGAGTGCTTTCAATGGAACTCTAATTATAATATTGATGAGGTAAAATCAGAGCTTGCTGATGTACTTAATTATTCATTATTGCTTGCAGATAAATTAGGCGTAGACCCTGAACAAATTATTTTAGACAAAATGAAGATTACTGCAAAAAAATATCCCATAGATAAAGCTAATGGAAAAAGTACAAAATATAACAAATTATAGGAGAAGTAAATTATGAATATAAAAACATTAAAATTTAATGATGGAACACCAGCAAACTTGAGAAATATGGAATATGGGACAAATTGGCCAGTTGTTTATATTATAAATAACGACAAAGAAGCATACATTGGTGAAACAACAGATGTTAGTATTAGATCTAATCAACATTTAGCAAATACTGTTAGAAGAAATCTTGACACAATAAATGTTATAACGGATAAAACATTTAACAAATCCGTAATTTTGGATTTGGAATCATTTCTTATAAAGTATATGGCAGCAGATAAAAAATATAAACTTCAAAATGGTAATGGAGGAATGCAAAACCATAATTATTATCAAAGAAAAATATATGAAAAAGAATTTAAAAATATATGGATTCAATTAAAATCAAAAGGATTAGTCAAACATGATTTAAAGACAATTGAAAATTCGGATTTGTTTAAATATTCTCCGTATAAAACTTTAACCGTTGATCAATATATGATTGCAAATGATATATTAAGTGTTCTCTCAAATGATATAAAAAACAAAAAAACTTCACTTTTCCTAGTTCACGGAGGGTTTGGGACAGGTAAAACAATATTAGGAATTTACTTATTGAAACTATTATCTCAAGCTAAAGATTCAACTCAAATTGAAGTAGAAGATGAAGAACTAGAATATAATTTATCAGAAATTATAAATAATGAAGCAATAAAAAAATTTAGAATAGGTTTAGTTATTCCTATGAACAATTTAAGGGCCACCTTGAAAAAAGTATTTAAAGACATTAATGGTTTAGATGCTAAAATGGTACTAAGCCCCAATGATGTGGCTAAAAGTGATAATATATATGACTTGTTAATTGTGGATGAAGCGCATCGCCTTAGAAGGAGGCAAAATTTAACACAATACAAAAGTTTTGATAACAATAATAAGAAGTTGAACTTAGGAGATAAAGGAACAGAATTAGACTGGATTTTACTAAAAAGTAAATATCAAATACTACTTTATGATGAAAACCAATCGATTAAACCAACAGATGTTAGAAAAGAAGATTTTGAACAACTAATGTTAAGAAAAAATTATCGTCCATATTATCTTGAAACACAATTGCGCTGTTTATTAGGCGGCAATGAATATGTTGATTACATAAAAAATATATTTAGTAATAACCCTCCAGAGAAAAAAGTTAATTTTAAAAAATATGATTTTAAAATTTTTGATAATATAAACGACTTGATAGAAGAAATCAAACAAAAAGATAAAGAATATGGATTGTGCAGAAATATAGCAGGTTTTGCTTGGCCGTGGAAAAGTAAAGAGAAAAAATTACCATCCCATATTACCAAAAGAGAAATGAATAATATAGTTAATAATGGAATTTATGATATCGAAATAGATGGGGAAAAATATATATGGAATACAAAAACAACAGATTGGATTAATTCATCTAATTCAGTCAATGAGATTGGTAGCATTCATACAATTCAAGGTTATGATTTAAATTATGCAGGGGTAATAATAGGAAATGAATTAAAATATGATAATAAAAAACATAAATTTATTGTTGATAGAAAAAAATACTATGATGTAAAAGGTAAATCAGCAACAAGTGATGAAGATTTATTACAATATATATTAAATATATATTGTACAATGTGTACACGTGGTATGCTAGGGACATATTTATATGTATGTGATAAAGAATTAAAAAAATATTTACAAAAATATGTATCAACAAAACATAAATAATTAGAGTTCTATAAGTACGTAAAAAATTAGAAAGGATTAAACATGAAAAAAGGAGCAGAACTATATGGAAGCCTTTTAGAGCAATATGAAATAACTGAGCATATTGCCAATGGGGGAAATTCAGAAGTATATAAGGTTAAAAATTCAAAAGGCGAAATATATGCGTTAAAATTATTAAATACAGGAATTTCTAAAGAAAAACTTAGAAGATTTAAAAATGAAATGGCTTTTTGTATTAGAACAGAAAATCCAAATATAATAAAAATAGTTGACAATGGAATTACGGATGACAAAGAACAAATATTTTATATAATGCCCTATTATAATAAAACATTGAGAACATATATTAATGAAGAACATACTGCTCAAGATAAGATACAACTTTTTATCCGATTGTTAAAAGGAGTTTCCTTTTTTCACAAAAAAGAAATAATTCACAGAGATATAAAACCGGAAAATATTTTGCTGTCAAACGACAATTTTCCGATAATTTCTGATTTTGGAATAGCACATTTCACATCAGAAGAAATGATAACGCAAATTGAAACAA
Source organism: Candidatus Coprosoma intestinipullorum (assembly GCA_018713045.1). Lineage (GTDB taxonomy): Bacteria > Bacillota_I > Bacilli_A > RF39 > UBA660 > Coprosoma > Coprosoma intestinipullorum. Next base: position 8,243 of record DVFV01000042.1, read on the forward strand.
AAATTGGTAGTAAAATGGCAAATTTTCAATATGCAGCACCAGAACAAAGAGAAAAAAATGGAATAATAACAAATAAAACAGATATCTATGCACTGGGATTAATATTTAATGAGATGTTTACTCGAAAAATACCCTTTGGCAACTCATACAAAAAAGTGAAAGATATAAATAAACAATTTGCTTTTTTAGACAAAATAATAGATAAAATGATTTCTCAAAGTCCTGACAATAGACAAAACAGCGTTGACGATGTTATTTATGAAATAAAAGCTGAACTTGAGATAAATAAGAGGGAAAAGGAAATAAAAGAATTACAAGAAATAACATACTCTTATGATACAGAAGAAGATATACTAATTTTGGAACCACCCAAATTAATTGATTTTAAGTATGATGATATAATTGAAAAGTTATTTTTGTACCTAGATAAAAAAGTAAATCAAGAATGGATAAACTGTATGACAGAAAAAAGCTGTATTTCACTATTTGGATATGAACCAAAAAAATTTAGGTTTGAGAATAATGTTGCTTCTGTTAAACTTCCATTTAGTAATTTGGAAAGGTTACAATTAATTATTGATTATTTTAAAGAATGGATTAATCATGCAAATCAAGAATATCCAGCATATGTTAAAAAGAAAAGAGAACAAGAACAGTTAAGGCAAGAACAAATAATAATGAAGAAAATTGAAAGAGAGGAAAAAATAAAAAAGGAGTTGGAAAAAGCACATATTTAAAAACTATATTAAACATAATCAAATTCTAAACACCATATCAAAATTGGTGTTTTATTTTTATTATGATATACTAAAAATGTAATGGAGTTTGTGTATGAGAAGAATTTTGATTGATGGTGTAGATAAAACAAAAGAGATTGAAAGTATAAAATTAAATAATAATAACTATATTATTAAATTTAAAAATAGTGATAAACAATATAATTATTCAAACGAAAGAATAAAAATAGAAAACAATAATTTTGAAAACAATCTAAAATATTTTAAAGAAATAGCTGAAAAAGTGAGCATAGTTGTAGGTGGATATAATGTTCTTGGTTCAAGATATAAAAAATTAGATAATTTAAATAAAGATAGTATTTTAAATTGTTATTTAAAAGGTACTTTGCCACCAGCATATAGAATAGTTCGGCATGCTAGATTTCCTTTTGGTTTCAATCAAAGCCAAAAACTAGCTACAGAAAGAGCTATCACAAATAGAATAAGCGTTATAGAAGGCCCACCAGGAACCGGAAAAACTCAAACAATCTTAAATATAATATCTAATTTAGTTATGAATGGAGAAACAGTTGCTGTTGTTTCCAATAATAATTCAGCCATTCAAAATGTCTATGATAAGTTAAAAAGCAATAATTTAGATTTTCTAGTTGCATTTCTAGGCAAAGATAAAAACAAAACAGAATTTATTGAAAATCAAAAAGAATTACTAAACTTAGATGCATGGTTAATAACTGATGAAGAAGCTGAAAACAAGATAAACTTTCTAAACAATAAAGAATACGAGTTAAATAGAAAACTAGAAGATCAGAATAAACTTGCTAAAGATATTCAGTATTTAGAAGCTCTAAGCCTCGAATCAAAACAATTCTCAAAATATTATAAAACGAGAACCAAAAATATTGCCATAAAATGGTGGCGTAATCCAAATTATAAAAACCTATTAAAATTATGGCTTGAATTAGAAAATAAATCTACAATCTCAATATATTCAAAAATAAAATATTTTATTAAATATGGTCTTTTACCATTTGATATTTTTGACAATAACTTAAATGATATAATTTTAGAATTAAAAAATCTTTATTATAAAAATCGTGTTACTAATTTAACAAAAGAAATTAACAGATTAAAAACAAGTCTAAATAACTATAATATTAAAGAGGAAATGAAACATTATACAGAAATATCGATGCAAATATTTAAACATAGACTTGCAAAAAGATATAAAAAGGTTAAGCGAAAGAAATATGAAAAATCAGATTTAAAAAGAATGTCAGCTGAATTTCTTAAAGACTATCCTGTTATTTTAAGTACAACCTATTCTTTAGTATCAAGCTTATCAAAAAATATAATGTATGATTATATAATTGTCGACGAATCATCGCAGGTAGACTTAATAACCGCTGTATTATCACTATCATGTGCGAAAAACGTTGTTATTGTTGGTGATTTAAAACAGCTATCCAACGTTGTTACAAATGAAAACGCCATTATAAGTGATCAAATCTGGTTAAAATATAATATATCAAACGAATATCGCTATCGGAATCATAATCTATTATCTTCAGTTATAGAACTTTATCCTGATATAACCAAAACTATGTTAAAAGAACATTACCGTTGCAATCCAAAAATAATAAACTTTTGTAACTTAAAATTTTATAATAATGAATTAATTATCTTATCAAATTCAAATCCATCTAAAGATACGTTACAAATGTATGTTACAAGCGTTGGTAACCACGCTCGAGATCACGTAAATAGAAGACAATTAGATATAATCAGAGAAGAAATACTTCCTTCAACATATAATGATGAATCGATTGGTATTATTTCTCCATATGTAAATCAAAGTAATCTATTAAAACAAGAATTCAAAAACTATTCTAACGTTCAGGCTGACACAGTAGATAAATTTCAAGGAAGAGAAAAAAATATAATTATATTTTCAAGTGTCGACAATAAAATCAAGAGTTTTACTGATCAACCTAATAGATTAAATGTTGTTGTTTCAAGAGCTATAAATAAGTTTATTCTAGTAGTCAATGACTCTGCCATAACTAATACAAATGGTAATATCCAAGATCTAATTAAGTACATAAAGTATCAAGATGGTAAAATAGTAAACAGTAAACTACACAGTTGTTTTGATTTGCTATATAAAGAGTATTATAGAGAAAGACAAAAAATAGCTAAAAGAACAGGAATTATAAGTGAAGATATATTTTATGAAGAATTATTAAAAATATTAAACAAAAATCATATAGATGGTTATGATATCATAACTCATGTACCATTAGATGAAATCATTGAAGACTTAGATTCACTAACAAAAGAAGAAATGAAATTTAAAAAAAATATTCATTCCCATGTTGACTTCTTAATATTTGATAGAGCATCTTCTGAATATCGTTTAGCTATCGAAGTAGATGGTGGTTATCATAATCCATTTAATCAAGAAAACACCCATCAAGTTCATAACGATGAGTTAAAAAACAGAATGTTTGAAAAAGCCGGACTTCCGTTAATAAGATGTAAAACTGATGGAATACCTGACGAAAAAGAAATAATTAAATATTTAAACTAGAAGAAAAACTATAATATAAATATATACTGTATGTATTGATTTGTTAGATAAAAAATGATAATGTAATACATAAATTTTTTTGTTAAAATAAATAAAGGAGATATTATGGACGAAGAAATAAAAAATGAACTTAACAAAATATTGAATGAATTACCAACCGAAAATTCTTGGCTAGATTATAAAGCAAAAGCGTATGAAAAATCAGAACTTGCTAGTTTGACAAATGATTTATGTGCGTTTTTAAACTCGGAACAATCTTTTGGAAGAAATAAATATATAATTTGTGGAATAGGTGATAATAAAGATAGGCTTGAAATAAAAGAAAAAGATATGCTGGATGACCATTATTTCCAAGATGTTGCTAAAAAAATATATCCAACCCCCAAAATAGAAACAGGTACTTTTAAGCATGTATATAGAGGAAAAGAATATTGTTATGGTTATATTTTAATATCTAAAGATAATGATGATAGAGTTTATGAAATAGAAAACGGGAAAATAAAAAGAGATGATAATAATCTATATACTATTAAACAAATTTGTGAACAGAACGTTTTTGCACCTGTTGCATGGATAAGAATTGGCAGTACAAAAGATATACTTAAAGAACCAACCCGAAGGAGAATCTATGAATTTGATAATTTAAAAAAGAAATTCACAGTAAATGATAATATAGGATATCTTCTTGATGACAATAGGGCAAAAAATGATAAAATAATAAAGACAGCTTTATTATTTGGTGAATGGAATGAAAATAATATAAATGATAAAAAAATAATAGAAAAATTTTCTGAATTTTCTTATAATGAGTTCATTGAAATTATTAGACAACTTGCAAAAAATGAAAAAAATTTTTATTTTAAAAATGGAGTCTGGAAAATAAAAAATCGAATTAAATATATTGAATTTTATTCTTTGAATTTTTACAAAGAAGATTTAGAAAGTTTTAAAAAAATAATTGTTGAAATTTTAAGTGAAAAACATCCTAAATTTGATTTATCTTCAGACAAAAGGTATTTATATAATATATACAATAAAGTCATAAAATACTCGGCCGAAATAAGGAATGGTGTAGCTGAAACATTAGTATTTGTTGAATACTTGAAAAGTAATTTTGAAAATTGTAAAGACGCAGCAGCAAACTTTTCTGTTCTAACTATTAGAAATATTTTAGAAAGTTCAAATTGGTATACATGGGCAAGTCTTGATAATTTATTGCCACTTTTTGCAGAGGCGTCTCCATCAGAATATTTACAACAATTAAAAAAATATTTATTTAATGATAAAGAAAAGAAAATATTGATTGAGAAAGAAGAAGGTATAACTACTTATAATTATTCAACGTCTATATATTCTAGTTTGGAACTTATTGCATGGAATAAAGAATATTGTGTTAGTGCTTGTATGATTTTATTTGAATTTGCAAAGGAAGATAAAAAAGCAATTAATCATATAGTAAATATTATTTTACCATGGCATCCAAATACATTTGCCCCATTATCATACAGATTAGTAATTGTCGAAAATATAATAAAAAGAGATATTTTAATAGGATGGCAAATCTTAAAAAAACTTATGCCAGAAGAGGTTACTTATGCTATACCAACATATAAACCAAAATATATAAATGTTCCAAAAGATGATATTTCTGTTACTAATGAAGAATATTTTAATCAAATTGATTTATATTTAGATATAATGATTAAAAATTGTAAAACAAGCAATGATAGATTGCTTGATCTAATTAACTTATTAAACAAGGTATCTAAGAAAAACTTTTATAAAATATGTAATTATTTAAAGTCCTCAAAAGTTTGTAAAAAGAATGATAGTAGTAAGTATAAATTATGGGACAATTTAGAGATAACTGTTTCTTGGATAAAAAAACATTCTCAAATAAATGCTGAAGCAAAGAAAGAAATGTTAGAAAAAATAAATGAAGTTATAAACTGTTTAAAACCTCAAAACAATTTATATGTCATTTCAAGGTTGTTTAAGAATGATGAGTGGAAATTATTTGATGAATATGATAATTATGACGAAGCAGAAAAAAAACTTTCTAAATTACAATTTGACTGCATATTAAATATATATAAGGAAAATGGAATTAAAAAAATAATCGAATTAGCAAAAATTGTTGAAGACACATTTTTACTAGGTATCATTACCTCAAAAATAAAAATATCTTATGAGGACGAGAAAAATATAGTGGTTTCCAATTTAGACAAAAGAAAAAAATTAATTGAATATGCAAAAGGATATGTTTACAATAAATATAACCTTCAAAAAAATAAATATGATAGTGAAATGATTAATAATTTATCTAATAAATCAAAACTTAATTTTTTGTTGATGTTACCGTATACCATTTTAACATTTAAAAATGTAGAACGATTTTTAGGAAAAGATTATAAAAAATATTGGAAACAAGTTGATATAAGAATTATAAATGAAGAAGAAGCATTAAATTATAGCATTATTAAATTAATGGAGGTAAAAAGATATGAAAGAGTGCTTTGGATGTATAGACTTTCATTGCAAAGTAATAAACAGATTAAATGTGATAATAATATTATACTAACTTGTCTCGAAAAAATAAAAAGCAATTTTAATAAATATGATATCTGTGAAGCAATAAAGGATTTACAAGAAAATAATGCTAATGAAGAAAGATTATTTAATATAGAATGGAAATTTTTACCGTTGCTTAATGATAAAAAATATAGACCAATTACAATAGAGAAAGTAATTTCTACGAATGCTAATAAGTATTCTGAAATATTAGAATTAGCATTTAAAGAGAAATCAAAAATAAATACTGAAAGCAACATTAATCCAGATGTTGCAACAAATGCGTATAGATTATTACATCAATGGAAATTAGTTCCTGGGACTAATGATGACGGATATATTAATTCAGTTAAACTAAAAGAATGGTATGAAGAAATGCAAAATATTTGTAATAAAAAAGATCGACTAGAAGTTGGATTACTATACTTTGGGAAAGTACTATTTTATTCTCCTGAAGATAAATCACATTTTTGGATAGATAAAACTGTTGCGGAGATACTCAACAATAATGAAACAATTAGAAGAGGTTATACAAACGAAGCATTTAATTCAATCGGTATAATTAAATGGGATGAAAAGGGCTCAGAGTATTTGAAATACTGCAATGAATATAAAAAGAAAGCAGAGGATACTGAAATAGCCGGTTACTATAATTTTGCAATGGCATTAAGAGATGTTGCAGATAATTTTAATCGACAAGCAGAATATGTAAAGGATAGATATCATGACTTCTAAATTTATTTATGAGATTGTAAGGGCAGAAAACGGTAAAGTATTCTGTCCTTTTTGTCATAGTTTATATATTATTAAGGCTTTGCTAAGAAAAATAATATAAATTTAATACAGATAAAATCTGGAACGTAAAAAAATGATAGCGGAGATACTTTAGCTGATGTTAATCAACTTCAATCAGGATTAGAATCTTTTTTATCTCATTTTTATGGTGTCTCCTCTAAACACTTACAACATTATTTAGACTAGCATTCATTTGATAAATACATAAATTATACTGTTAAAATATTAAATCAAGCACATGACATTGAATCTACAGTCATAACAAAAAACACTGATATTTTATATAAAAATAACAGTGGTTTAGACTTTAATGAGTTAGCGTTCATTTTTCAATTAACTTACTAAATCCAATAATGGTATCACTGAGTGAATTTTATAAAGTCTAATTTAAATTATTAATAATTTCTGTACTGAGGTTAGACATTCTATTTACGGTTAAATTTAAAAGATAATGACTGCCCATGTATTAATTGCATTCATCAAATATGGAGTATACATTTTATAAATTTCATGATGTATTCTATTAATCGCCTCAATAAGACTTTTACTCATTATACTAACCAAATTAGAATAGTATGCATTTACATATTTCTTATCTAATAAATTTATAGATTTGTTGGGATGATTTTTTCATCATTTGGTGGAGTAATGTTTTTGTTTTTTTCATTTTAAATATCCCTCTCATTCAAAAAGCTCATACAATAACACATTATTCTTCTTTTTCTACAATATTTTCTATTTCTTTACCTATCTTTTCAATTACTCCTACAACTAAGGCATTTCCCATCATAAAATATCTTTTTCTATCAGTCATTCCAGTATTAGTCCAATCATCCGGAAAACCATTAATTCGCTCACATTCTTTAGGCGTTAATAAACGTAATTTTTTAGTTTGATAATCTTCAATAACATGGGTAGTTCTACTAACTCCACTTTCACTAGTAAGCATAGTTCTTGCAGGCGCATCTAAATTATCTGGAAAAGGCATTGAGCCTTCAGAGTAATAATACGGTTCACCATTAGGTTTAACTCTTGGAATTTTTTTACTTCCTTTTAAAAATTCAAACTTCTTAATTTGGTCTTTATTTAAAAAATATTTTTTATCCACACCGCCAGTTTCTCTAATTTTTCTTAAAGGATAAATTTTGTCACAGTCAGCTTTGACTTTAACAGTATATATTCCACCATTCTTCATAACTCCTGCATTATAAAATTGACATTTAAACATATTGCTTACTTCGACTAAATCTTTATATTCCGAAATATCAGCTTTATTAATAGCTAAATATTCAGATTGAATTGGAAACTCTTTTGAAAAAATTCCTTCGTCAAAAACAATATTTCTATCATTAAGCTTATGCATCTCTTTATAATATTTTGTTGACTTATGATATGCAAAAATATAAGTTCTTCTTCTTTTCTGAGGAAGTCCATATTCTCCCGCGTTAATAACTCTCCATTGTACATCATAACCATTTTCATAAAAACTTCTAAGCATCATTCCAAAATCTCTCCCACGTTGCTTAGCCGGTGAAAGAAGTAATCTATCGACATTTTCAAGCAATACAAAAGGTGGTTTTTTAATTGATAAAGTTTCTTCTATTGCCCACCATAAAACACCTTTTTTTCCTTCAATACCTTTACTATTTGAAAGAGTTTGCGCAACTGAATAATCTTGACATGGAAATCCGCCAACTAATAAAGTATGATCTGGTATATCATTTTTATCTACCTCAAATATGTCTACATTAGAAACATCTCCACCAAATCTTTTTTTATAACACTCATATGCTTCTTGACTTTTAGTTGCAGGTTCCCATTGATTCGCCCATAAAAACTTCCAATTACCATTTTCAATAACTTTCCCATTTTTTAGTTCGACATGATTTAAACCACATCTAAATCCGCCAACACCAGCAAACAATTCTATAGCTGTTTTCTTCATATCTATTGCCCTCCTTATTGTTATATTGCCATAATTATATTATAATAAAAATAAATAAAAAGATCAACTTTTACTAACTATATTATAAATGTTTTTTGATAATAGATCAACCTCTACACAATAAATATTTTAAAATAAAATTAGTAAAAAAACAAGATCAAAAGGAGAAATTTATGAAAAAAGGTAGAAGATATAGTAGGCAAGAAATTGAAATAATATCAAAATCCGCACTGGGTAAATCATTAAATGATATTTTAAACTCAGAACTTATAACTATTGAAGATAAAGAAGCAAATAAAGGTGGATTAGGTCAATTAATAGAAAAATATTTATTTGGTATGGATAATAATAGTGATTCAGAGCCCGATTTTATGCCAGCTGGCATAGAATTAAAAGTTACACCATATAAACGAATAAAAGGTGGCAAACTTTCAGCAAAAGAAAGATTAGTACTCAACATAATTGATTATGAAACAGAATATAAAAATGAATTTAAAAGTAGTCACTTTTGGTATAAAAATAATAAAATTGAACTTTTATGGTACCTATGGGAACCAAATAAAGATAAAAAGGACTATATAATAACACATGAAAAATTATTTGAACTAGCTAAAAGTGAAGATTTAAATCAAATAGAAAAAGACTGGAATACAATAATAAATAAAATAAGGCAAGGAAAAGCTCATGAAATATCAGAAGCCGACACTATGTATCTTGGTGCGTGTACAAAGGGTGCAAACTCTAAATCACTGCGTAGTCAGCCATTTAATTCCACCAAAGCAATGCAAAGAGCATTCTGCTTTAAAACATCATATATGACCCAATTAGTAAGAAAATATATTGGAGATTATAGTGATGTTGAAAGCATTTTGAAAAATACAAAAGAATCATTTGATGAATTCATTAATAAAGTTATCGATAAATATAAAAATAAAACTCAAAAAGAATTAATGGAAGAATTAAAAATCGAAACAAAAGCTAAAAATGTGTTTAGTATGATAATCAGTAGAATGTTTAATGTAAAATCAAAACTAAAAGAAACTGAAGAGTTTCAAAAAGCAAACATTATTCCAAAAACTATAAGAGTCGAAGAAAACGGTAAAATAAAAGAATCAATGTCATTTCCTTCTTTTAGCTTTGAAAAGATTTTAAATACCGATTTTGAAAATTCTGATTTAAGAGAAGAGTTAGAAACGACGAAATATATGTTCTTTATCTTTAAAAAAGAAAATAATGAATATGTGTTTAAAGGGATTAAATTATGGAATATGCCTGAAAGTATTATCAATTCTAAAGTTAAAGATATGTATACCAAAACTCAAAAGGTCATTGCTGAAGGAAACATAGTAAATCATATTGATAAGTATGGAAAAAGAATCACTAATTTTCCAGGTATGCATGATAATGGAGTTTGCCATGTAAGACCTCATGGACGAAACGCTAAAGATACCAATCTATTGCCTGTAAAAGATAAACTAACAAACGCTACTGAATACACTAAGCAATGTTTTTGGCTTAATAATAGTTACATAAAGGAAATTATAAGTGAATTTATAAAATAATATAGAAAATCAATATATATATGTTTATAAACGAAAAGAGGAATTACTATGGGAAAAATATCTAATGCCATTAAAATGTTAAACTATTTAAATACAGGTAACAAATATAATGTTAAACAGTTATCAGAAAAATTAGGTATATCTGAAAGAATGGTTAGGTATTATAAAAATGAATTAGAAGAGGCAGGCATTCCCATAGAAACATTTATGGGCCCAGATGGTGGATATTACATCTTAAAAACAAATGAACCATATAATCAGTTTAATAAATATGACCTTGAACTACTAGAAGATGTTTACAACAAATTAAAAGAAATAAACTACTCAAACATAGATAAACTAGAAAAACTAATATCTAAAATAAAACATCTAAGTGACATCGAAGAAGAAAAAAGTAAATACTTTATTACTAATAAAATAGAAGATAATTCTAAAATGTATTTCACCTTAAATAAAGCAATTGCTAACAAAGAAAGAATATTAATCTTATATAAAAACCTTAAAGGAGTATTGAAAGAAAGATACATTCATCCCATGCACATATTTAAATATGATAATAAATTTTATGTCACTGCCTTTTGTGAACTAAGGAATGACATAAGACACTTTGAATTTAGTAGAATAAAAATAGTAGAAAAATAAAGACATAATATTTCCTACATAAACGTTATAATGAAATTGAAAACGTTATGTAGGATTTTTTTATGAAAGGAATATATAAATGAGAGTAGTAAGTATAGGAGATTTAGTAACAGATTATTACTATAAAAACGGCAAACTAATTGGTGTAAGTGGTGGCATGAGTTCCCATAATATAATTGCAAATATTACTAAAATGAAATTAGATACAGCCGTATTTGGCGTTTGTGGTAACGATATAACTGGACGTATATCTATAAAAAGCTTAAAAGATATCGGAGTAAATGTAGATAATATAGAAATAAAAAAAGACCTAAAAACAAGATGCTTCCACGTATCATATTTTGATAATGATGGCAAACTAGAATTTAAATCTAAAAAAAGATGTCCGTTATGTAATGAAAAAAGATGGTATGAACCAAGTAAAATTGATTCAAATAAAATCTTAACCAAAATAAAAGAGGATGACATCCTCGTATTTGATAACCTAAATAACGAAAATCAAAATATCATCGATAACTGCCAAAATAGAAAAATGCTAGACATAGGTCAGTACTTTGAATTTGAAAATTATAATAATGAAGAAATAGTAAATAAACTATACAACAAATTTGATATTATTAATTTAAACGAAAGAGTAGAACAATATTTAATAAACAGATTTCATTTAAATAATTCAAAAGATATTTTCAATATGCTAAAGCCGAATTTAATCATCATAACTAGAGGCCAAAGAGGTTCAGATTTTATCTGCCAAGAATTTAATATAAATATGAAACTAGAAAACCCAGCCGAAGAAATAGATCCAACCGGTGCCGGAGATGCCTTCTTCGCATTATTTATTAGTGAATACATAAAAAACAAATTTATAGTCAGTCGAAGATTTATTGAAATAACATTCGAAAAAGCAACGAAACTAACTAAAAAAGTAGTAAAATCATTTGGTGCAAGAGGGCATATTAATTCCTTATATAAAATAAAGAAATTAAATAATTACTGTACCTGTCAAAACTTTGAAATAAAAGCTCCTAGAAAAAACAAGACATGTAATATAAATATTAATAATCTAGAAACAAGAGTCATAAATGCCCTGAATAGTAATGCATATCATAAACTAGAAAAAATAAATTTTAATGAAATAAAAAATAGTTTATTTATTGGAACTGGTGGTTCACTTGCTGGAACCACATTCGCATCCAAAGTCATTAATAATTTATATGGAACAAATATCATTTCAAGCCTTCCAAGAGACGTATATTACCGTAATAACAAACAAATAGATAAAGTATTTTTGTTCTCATACTCGGGAACTACCAGTGACCTATTAACAGGAACAGCTAATATAGATAATTCAAAAAAATATATAATAACTAAGGGACCTATTAAAAAAATTAATACTACCATGAACATTCCCAAAACGAATATAATAACATATAGAACAAACAATAATAAAAGCAGAGAAAGAGGATTTTTATCTTTTGAGGGAGTTCTTTCACCAGCAAGTTTATTTTTAAAACTATATTTAAAACAAACCACAAAAGATGATGAAATAAAGTTTATAAAAAATAGATTTAAATATTGGAAAGAACATTTTAAAACATACTTTAAAGATAACAAACAAGAGCTACAAAACTTTTTTACCAAAGAAAACATATTTAGCATATTCACCGGTGATTATACAGAAGCTGCATCCACCGATTTAGAAAGCAAAATAACAGAGTCTGGCATATTCAATTGTATACTCCATGAAAAGAAAAACTTTTCTCATGGCAGATTTATAAACTATGAGTACTTAAGTAAAAAGAAAAATATATATTTTAAACAGAAGACAACTGGTCCATACGAAGAAGGGCTGCTAAATTATCTAAAAGACGGCGATAATCTAATTATTGAAAGTAATTATGATGGAATACTTTGTGAATACGATTTATTAATTGCTACTCAGTATTTAATATACTATATCGCAAAACTTCTAGATATTGACATTTCTAAACCAGCATATAGTGAGGAAGCTATGAAAATATATTTTTACAAAGGAAACTTATAAAAAATTAAATATCCAATTTTTAATTCATTAGACACCATAATCATCATACCGATAACGGAATAATACAACTTGACAAACTATACCGGAAACGGTATAATCATATATAGAGGTGGTATATATGAAATATATGACAACTAAAGAAGCTGTAATCAAATGGAATATAAGTGAAAGAAGAATTAGAAAACTGCTTCAAGATGGAAGAATTGAAGGAGCTGTTAAAGTTGGAAATACGTGGAATATTCCAGTTGATGCTAGTAAACCGATAGATAAAAGAAATATTAAAAACGATAACGATTTTAAATTTAATCTTGGTAAAACATATTTTGATAAAGTAGATGAGTTAAATAATAAATTAAATAGTAAAAGACCGTTTTCCAAGGAAACGCTTAAATCTCTAAGAAATTCGATTAATCTTGAATGGACATATAATAGTAATGGTATAGAAGGAAACACCCTAACTCTAAGAGAAACTCAAATCGTTCTAGAAGGAATAACTGTTGGTGGCAAAACCTTAAGAGAACATTTAGAAGTCATTAATCATGAAAAAGCAATCGAATATATTGAAGACCTAGTCAAAGAAAAAAATCCTGTTACAGAGTGGAATATTAAAAATATTCATCAGTTAGTCTTAAAAGAAATAGATGACAAAAATGCTGGAAAATATCGAAGTGAAAATGTTGCAATAATGGGAGCCACTCATACTCCTCCAGACCATTTAATTGTTCCGGAGCTGATGGAAAAACTGATTTTAAATTACCAAAAATGGAATAAATACCATCCAATCATTAAAGCCGCTCTTATTCATGGAGAACTAGTTAAGATACACCCATTCATCGATGGCAACGGCAGGACCTCCAGACTAGTTATGAATCTCTCTCTAATGAATAGTGGATATTTACCCGTAATTATTAAAAAAGAAAATAGATTGGAATATTATAATGCCCTAGATAAAGCCCACACTACCGGTGATTATACTGACTTTGTTAAACTAGTAACAAACTTAGAAATTGAAATGATTAACAAGTATTTAAATTTGTTATAAAAATATAAAACATTAGACTCAAACTAATGTTTTTCTTTTAAATCAAGTAGATATAAAGTATATTCACTAGGATCAAACTCGGTTCCACTTCCATGATCTATTTTCTTAGTAAACCCATATTTAAAATAAATATGTTTGGCAACCTCATTATCATCTTCAACCCCAATAGAAAATTCCGTGTAACCTTTATTCTTAAAATAATCTATCACATCTTTCATTAATTTCTGACCGATACCTTGCTTTTGCATTCCTTTCTTAACCCTAAATGATTCTAAATAAACCCTAACATTTGGTATAGTTTCCGCTTGTAAATTGTGATTTACATAATTAACTGTAAGTTCTATAGCAAACTCATTATCCCTTTCTAACACAAAAATATCCAGTTCGTGATTATCCATTCTTGAAAAAACTTGCTTTCTGTATTTCTCCCAATTTGAACCATTAGGAGCTAAAGATTTAAGCTTATCAAATTCATCTTTTGAAATACATTTAAATCTGTCCATATAAATCATCACCTAATTCTAATATATATTTTACCATAAAATTTAAAACCATATTTATGTAAATGTTCTAGGTTAAATAGAACATAATAATAAATAGAACTTAATTCATTTATTTAAACTGTAATTTTTAATTTAACCTAGTTAATTGTTGAATTAGCAAAAACAGGAAAAATGTGAAAAAAACATAAAAAACACCAGGAATTTTGTGATAGGACAAAAAAAGATAGAAAATTTTATGCTAAAAAACAAACTAACTGCTATTTAATCAAATAGAAAACAAATTAATATATTTTTCACTCAAAGAATACTTTTAATCGTATATCTTTTAGTAAAATTACATGATATAATAAAATTAAACATTAAATATTTTGAAATTGAATAATAAGGAGTATTAATACAATGAATGATAATCTATTTAACTTTTTAGTTGCTACAGATACCCTAGATAAATTTTTAGGAAAAGAGCCAAATCAAACAAATAATGAAGGGTTAGATTATGAAAAATATTCAGTAAAAAAGAGCAAAACAGATTTAACCTCATCTCTCATGGCCTTAGATAAAAATTTACTTCAAGAAAAAATATTAGAGTCAAACGTTCATAATATCAATGAGCTAAAAGAACAAATATTAAATAATTTTGAGAAAACGTTAAATATAACCGAAGATAACAAGTTTTCCAAAAAGTATTTAGAAAACCTATTAGAACATGAAAATACCGATTTTATGTCCGCAAGTAAGCAAGATATCGAAAATCTAACAGTATTTATATATAAAAATAGTGAATATTACTCATATTACATACCAGATGAAATAAAAGAGATAATCGAAAAAAACTTAAAAAATTAATATATTGTACCCTCTGGCCAAAAAACTCCAAACAATTTTACAATAATTGGCAAAAAAGCTTTTCAATTAATAAATAAAATGTTAAAATAAACCACAAATTGAAGGACGTGTTGTATTTGAATATAAGTAACAAATTAGTAAAACCGATAACTGAAACCGCATATCTCAATACCGAAAACACTAATCGGTATCGTCCAATTATGCGTTTTTTTTATCATAAATACGAACAAGCCGAAAACTGGCTTTATAAAGAAGACGTATATAATGCCCTAAAAGACCAAATTGATGGCTACACAATAGAAGATTGCCAAAGAGATTTGGATTTTCTTGTGGAAAAATTATCTCTTGCAACCGTTCAAGATACCGAAAACGCATCAACCTTAGAAAAATTCAAATTTAAAAATTATCGCTATCAAATGACCGACTATGCCATCGAAATTGAACGAATGACTATTAGACTTGAAGAAATGGAAGTTAAAGTTGCTTCTCTCGAGCCAAGACTATTTGAAAGAATCAAACTAAGACTTGAAAAATTTCTTAAAATCAAAACCATGCCCGAACAAGAAATATATGAAAATTGGACTGACCTCATGCAAGATTTCACTAACCTTAACCAAAGCTATCAAGATTTTCTAAAAAAATTTAGTGAACCCAAAACCGAAGAACTACTTCAAAGCAAACTCTTTATCCAGCACAAAAACTCTTTAGTTAGTTACCTTAGAAACTTCATTAAAGAATATATTTCTGCTAGCTCAGAAATATCAAACATTTTAAAACAAATAACTGAGGAAGATTCAAACTATTTAATGGATAGCTTAATCTCTCATCAAAAGAAAGCCCCAAAAATAAGACCTGATTTTGACTTTGACTATTTAAAACTCGTTAATACCGGTAAATGGAATAGCCTTAGAAAATGGTTTGTCGCATGTGAAAGTGATATTAGCGAAGGTGATAGATTACTCAAAGCCACCAACAATATAATCTCTAAAATAACCAAATACGCTTCCAGCCTAATTGAACTTCACGGAAACATGGTAAATCGTAAAGAAGAATATAAATATCTCTGCCATCTCTTTGACTCCAAGGAAAACCTAGAAGAAGCTCATACCTTAGCGGGGACCATTTTAGGAGTTCAAGTAGTCAGACATTTCAAAGGAAATACCCCATTAAATAGTGATTCAATAATCAAAACCTTAGAAGTAAAGCCAAACTTTATCAAAGTTGAACCTATGAAAAAAAGTTTAAAAATTGCTCAGTCACGTATACCAATTAAAGATAAAACTAAGGAAAAAGAAGAAATCCTAAAGAAATATGAAGAAGAAGAGAAGCGCAAAAAAGCAGTTCTTCATAGCTTAATAAGTCAAGGTCATATCGACCTAACTGGCGAAGTTACCCTTACTAAAGAAGAAAGAAACTATGTCCTATCCATATTAACCAAAAATCGTAATGGCGTTCATCAAGACCCAGTCTTTGGCCTTCCATATAAAATTGAAAGAAAAGAAGGCACATGTCAAATAAAATCCGAAGACGGAACATTCCAAATGGATAGTCTATATATAACACTAGGTGGTGATGCAAATGGAAGATGAAAATTTAAGCAAAGAAATGGACCTTTTATTAAATAATTACTGGATAACTAAAGATGAATCACCAGAAGACTACTACCTTTTAAAAAGAAAACAAACACCTCTTCGAAAGTTCATCTCTAAAAATCTTGGTAGTAACCTCCTTGTCCATGATCGCTTTATCAAACTTGAAAAAATATCCAGTATACCTTCAAAAGACCAAGGAATTGAAGAATTCTTAAACACTATGGATTATGTTCTTTTGTTCATCATGCTAATCTACCTCGAAGATAAACCACGTGGTGAAAAATTTATTCTCTCATCCCTTATAGAATACGTCAAAAACACCGCTATAACTCTTGAACTTTCAAACATCCCAGATTGGAACTATGCCTCACATCGCCGAAACCTAGTCAGAGTAATCAATTATCTTCTAGAAAAACACATAATAATCCTCAAAGACGAAGACAAAATAAGCTTTCAAGAAGACAAAACTGCCGATGCCTTATATGAAGTAACCGGTATATCCAATTACCTAATTCCTCACTTTGGAACAGATATCTATAACCTTAAAACACCAGAAGAATTTCTCGAAATTCAGTGGGTTGGCCAAGACCAAGCCCATGGTGATATCAGGCGTTACAAAGTATATAGAAACCTTTTATACTTGCCGGCAATTTACCGTGAAAATATCTCAGATAGTGAAGACGATTACTTAAGGAAGATGCACAAAAACATTGAAAAAGAACTCCTTGACAATCTAGATCTGACAACCGAAATAACCAAAAATATGGCTCTCATATATACAGATGAATCATCTATTCAAAAAGATTATTTTCCAAACAATAAAAGAATTACCGATATTATCCTTTTAATAAACAAAGAAATAGCTGATTACATAAACCGTGCAAATATTAAACAAAGTCCTTTAGAAACATTTACTATAAACTCGGATACCTTAAAACAAATCATAACCGAATCACGTGAAAAACTAAAACCATACTTTAGTAAAGCATACCTTAACCTAACCCCTAAAAAATATTTGGAAGAAATTATTCAAACTATGGAAGACTATCATTTCATCAAAGAAAATATAAGTACATTTACAGTCTATCCTCTTATCTATCGTTTCCTTGGTGACCCAGAACCAGTAAAAAAAGAAAATAATGAACAAATAGAAATATTCGGAGGTGAAGAATATGAATTATAAACCAAATCGTATTGGCTTTATCAATTTCTGGCTATATGATGAAGAAGAATATTACTTTGAAGATGGTAAACTTTTATTAACCGGACTTAACGCCAGTGGAAAATCCGTAACCATGCAATCATTTATTCCTCTAATTTTAGACGGCAATAAAGCTCCATCTAGATTAGACCCCTTTGGTGGAAAAGAAAAGCGAATAGAAGATTATCTAATTGGAAGCTCGGATGGCCCGCAAAAAGATGAATCGACAGGTTACCTTTATCTCGAACTATATCACCTGGAAAAGAAAAAATACATGACAATCGGTTTAGGTCTTCATGCTAAAAAAGGAAGACCAACTGATTCGTGGGGATTCATCATTCAAGACGGAAAAAGAGTTGGTAAAGATATCTTTCTCTATAAAAGCCTATCAGATAAAATTCCCTGTACTAGAAAAGAATTACGTGCCAAACTAGGACCTGACAATATTTTTGCCGAAAATGCTAAAGAATATAAAGCCGCCGTTAACAAAGCATTATTTGGTTTCCCTAACCTCGATATGTATGATGAGTTTATCAATCTTCTTTTGCAACTTCGTAGTCCAAAACTATCTAAAGATTATAAACCAACAAAACTCATGGGAATCCTAAGCGGAGTTCTAAAACCACTAACTGAAGAAGACTTAAGACCATTGTCTGAGGCCATCGAAGAAATGGATAAAACCAAAGAAAAAATCGAAAAACTTGAGTTTGACGTTAAACAATTATCTAACCTGTTAATTACCTATAATAATTACAATGAAACCATGCTTTATAAAAAAGCCGAAAACTATCTAGCTGGGTTAACTGACGAGGAAGACGCTCGCCAAAATTTAGATAATCTAAAAAAAGAAATTGAAATAGCAACTAAAAATTTCGAAGAAAATAAAACAAAATCACAAAACCTTGAAATAGAAAAAGAATCATTAGAAACGAAAAGAGCTAATCTAGATAGTCGTGACCTTGAAGCCAAATTAAATAGGTTTCAAAATCTAAATGGTGAAATCGAAGCTGAAACGCAAAGAAAAGAAGAAGTTCAAAATGATTTAAACAATCAGCTCAATAAAATAAAAGATATCCAAAACAAAATTTCATCTCTTACTAAAGATAAAGAAAAGAGAGAAATAGAATGTGCCGAAACATATAGTGACATTAAAGATTTGTCCGAAGAAATCAAATTTGAAGAATGTGCGGATGTCTTAGAAGATTATAATGAAAATAAAGACATTTTAAATCAGTTTACCGCCCTTAAGACAAGACTAAATAATTATAAAAATAAACTCGAAAACATCAAAAAAGAAATAGAAACAAAAGAAAAACTTGAAACAAAACGTAACGAAATAGATGAAGAATTAAACCTTCAAAATAAAAACTATTCAGAAATTATTCAAAAATTAGATAAAAACAAAGATGAAATATCCGAAGAAATTCTCAATATCAAAGATAAAATTGCCTACCTTGGAAAAACAAACGAAATAATCAAACTAACTTCTGACGAAGTCCAAGATATAATAAAACCATTTGAAATTTATGAAAAAACATCATATCAAAATTCCAAACAAAAATATCTAAACTTATCTACCAAAATTAGAGAAAACTTAATAAGTGAACTATATAAAATTCAAAATAAAATTGAAAATCAAACTGCTAAAATCAAAGAAATAAGTGAAAAATTAGATGAATTAAAATCTACTAGGGAACTTACATTAAATAGAGATGAAGAAGAAAAACAAACAATTTTAGCTCTAAATGAAAGAAAAATAAAATATGTTGAATTTTATAAGGCTATTGAATTTAAGGATAACTTAGAAGAAAAAACAAAAGACAAACTAGAATCAAACCTTCTTTCATCTGGACTCTTAAACGCCTTTATTATCAGTGATTTATCACAAGTCAAAGACTTAAAAGGAATCTTTATTACTAAAGGAAAAAAACTAGAAAATAATTTAACCAAATACTTTAAACCGGTTCACAATGCCGAAATAAACGAAAATGAAATAATTAAAATCTTAGAAAGCATAAGTACTGACCAAAATGCCGAAATAACTTTAAATGAAAATTATTTCCAAGTAAACTTTATGCGCGTTCAAGGATCATCTCGTCATAAAAGTGCCTACATCGGTATTCTTGCCCGCGAGAAAGCTAAAGAACTTAAAATTAAAGAAATTGAAAAACAAAAAGAAACCGAAGAAGACATTTTGAAAAACCTTGAAAAAATAAAATCCGCAAAAGAAATAGAAATAACAAAATCTGAAGCCGAAGAAAAGTTATTCCCGCAACCTGACACCTTAGATAACTTAAATCAAAATCTATATAATCTAAATATTCATCTAGAAATAATAACCAAGCAGAAGGCCGCAACCGAAACAAAACTCGAAAACATCGAAACTCAAATAGAGACTATCTTTAAAAGATTAATGGAATTAAAGAAAGACCTAAACTTTCCACTTTATTTAGAAACATTTACCGAAGCAATCGAGAATACAAATATTCTAATAAATACGGTATCTGACTTTGCTGTTAGGTTAAATAGCCTAAATACCCTTGCCGAACAAATTGCTTCCGCAAATGAACAAATATCTGAAAGAACATCTATGGCTGATGATTTAAGTCAAAATCTCGCGCATATAACCTCATCGTTAACTAAAAAAGAGTATGAAAGACAAGAACTAGATAAGATTCTAAATTCAGATGAATATAAAGATTTATCTGCTCAAATAATAAAGTTAGATAAAAGACTTAAAGAAATTGACGAAGAAAGACTAAATATAAAAGAAAGCTGTGGAAAACTTGCTGAATCTTTAGAAATAAAAAAACAAAGGCAAACACTACAAGAACAGGAAATTGAAAAAGTTCATTTTCTTACAACTCTTAAAGAAGAATTTTTCAAAAAAGAATACGAGTTACACTACGTCGAAGACCTTCCTTTTGAAAACCATAAGATATTAGCCAAAAAAATTATTACAAAATTATCCGCACGGAAATACAGTGATAGTCAAAACGTTACCGATAATTATTATAAAGCTTATAATGATTACCGCACTGCGTTAAACGATTATCATTTAAATAGTAAAATTATCTTTACCAAGGAAGAGGTAAATTCGAGATTCTTAGATGTTAAAACCTTAAATGAATTATATTCTCAAAATACTCGTGCTGATTTAACTGCTATGTATCAAGGTAAAATTTTAAATATCTACTCCCTTTCTAAGGCTCTAACCGATGCCATTGATGAAAACAATCAGATAATTAGTGAACAAGATCGTCACTTATTTGAGGAAATTTTACTTAAAACTGTAGGGGCTAAAATCAGAGAGCGAATTGAATCAAGTCGTAACTGGGTTAAAGAAATAAATCAAATTATGAAGAAAATGCAAGAAGGAAGTAGTCTTTCATTCGGCCTTGAATGGCGAAGTAAAAGCGCTGAATCGATGGACGAACTTGAAACTAAAGAACTTGTAAGAATCTTCCAAATTGATGCTAGTATGGTTACCAAAGAAGACAGTGATAAACTCATAAACCACTTCCGTTCAAAATTAAAAAGACTTACTGAAATGAACAATGATAGTGATACCTATTCATCTGTAATATTTGAAGTCTTAGACTATCGTAACTGGTTTGAGTTTAAAATGAATTACCAAAGAACTGGTGATACTCGCAAAGAACTAACTGATAAAGTATTCTCAATCTTTAGTGGTGGTGAAAAAGCCAAAACCATGTATATTCCTCTGTTTGCCGCTGTTTATGCGAAACTTATGAGTGCTAAAAAAGATGCCCCAAGATTAATCGCCCTAGATGAAGCATTTGCCGGAGTAGACGATACTAATATTAGAGAAATGTTTGGAATCTTAGCTTCATTAAGCCTCGATTATATCTTAACCTCACAAGCTTTATGGGGTGACTATGACACAATAAAGGGTCTTGCCATCGCTGAACTTATAAGACCAGATAATGCTCAAGTCGTTAGTGTTAGGTGGTACCGCTGGAATGGAAAAACGAGAGAAAGAATTAACGACAAGGAAATCTTAGATGCTTCATGAATATTTTCAAAGCCATAAAGGTTTTGCTAGATTATTTAACCTTTTAAAACAAAAATACATCTCTCTAAATCGTTTCTCCGGAACAGTCACTTTAAAAGACGTAACTAAAGAAGAAAGTATAGATTTAAGTAATTTCTTTGGTAAAATGGTAAAAGAAGGAACTGACTTTAGAACCTCATTTTCTAAAATTGAGAAAAAACTAAAAGAAACTAAATATGCAAATTTTACTTGGGAAGAACTATTTAATAATTACTTTGAAGAAAAAATAATAACAAAAAAAGATCTAAAACAAAAATTTAATGTCGAAGAAGATAAGTTTTATCAAAACGTATTATCAAATACTCCTGTAAATTTAAAAGAATGGTTTAAAAACATCTTAAAAGATAAAAATATTCATCAAACGTTTGTTAAAAATTATAAACAAAACAAATCAAAATTTTATGAAGAACTTCTAAATGTCTTGAAAATAATTAATTTCACTCTAAAAAAAGAACCCATTTCATTAGTAATGCTCGCATCATATTCTCTAAATCCCCATTTCTTAGACTTTGGAACTAAAACAAGTAACCTTTATTTTAAACTACTTTCAAACCTTACAAATAAAGAAGAACCAAAAACATCTGGCGAAAAAATAAAGTTCTTATCCTTATTTAATATTTATATCGATACAATATCCAATTACGTTACTATTTATAACTTAGAAAGTGATAGTCCCCTTATAAATAACTTTACTAAAGAAAAAGAACCATTAAACTTAAGCTTAAGTAATCTTTCTAAAATAACTAAAATCGATACTAAATTAAAAAAAGTCTTTGTCTTTGAAAACCCCTCTATTCTTCCTTACTTAAAAAAATATGATATTCCTATAGTTATTGGTTCAGGAAACCCTAATTATGCTTTTTATAAAGTCATTGAAAAATTAGTAGAAAGTAAAAACGAAATATACTATAACGGTGACCTAGACCCAGAAGGTCTAATTATTGCCAGTAATATCTATCAAAATTTTCCTCAAACAAATTTTTTTGGCTATAACAAAGCAGATTATCAAACCTCTAAGTCCAAAAATAAAATATCAGAAAGCAGGTTAAAAAAACTAGATAATATTAATATTCCAAACCTACAAGAAATAAAAGAACTATTAAAAAAAGAAAAATATGCGGCTTATGAAGAAAAAAACATTCAAAATATTGAGAAATTCATAAAACAAAATCTAGGTAAATAAACCCAGATTTTATTGTTAATTATATATATATTCTGTATAATTAAATTGAGGAGATGCCTATGTCTAAATCAGATTATTTCTATATTTATAATGACCAAAAACAACAAGAAGAATTAAACAAAGTCTATGATGCCACTGAAAAAAGATTAAAACCCTATTATAAAGAAAATGAAAAATATCTTGATACGTTTAAAATTTTTCTTGAAAAAAAGAAATTAGGAAAAGACTCAGCCGAAGACATGCTAAGCCATGCCGTATTATATATTGATAACTTTTTAAACTATTATGGTCATATTAGAATGGAAGATGGCATGAGTGAAATATCTAACTTTTTTGAAAAAAGGATTTATGAGATAGATATTGACTTAACTGATATTTCCTTAAAAAAATATCAAAAATTGTGTAAAACAATAAAAAAATAATATGTCCAATTGGATTAAAAAATAAGAAGATTTTCGAAAAAAGGTATAATTAAGATAAGTTAAATATATTTTTAAATTATTTTGGGATAATGGGAAAGAAGGAGTAAATAATGACATTTGAAAGTTACCGGAAAAAAGTTATGAAAAATGATAGGAGAAATTATAAATATATTGAACAGTTTGAAATGTGGTTAAAAGAAAACAAAATTTCTGCAAGACAAATAGATGATTATTTTAGCTTAAATTTATTTCTTAATAATTATTTAACTGCTAACGGAATTGTCAAAATGGAAGATGGTCCAAGCAAAGTCCCATATTATTTGGAAGTATGGTTTTGGAAATATGCCTATCAACCTAATGAAAAAAATTTTAAAAATTCAATTGAAACTCTAAAAATTTTTTATGAATATATATGCACATTAGGTAAAATTGATGAAAAAACATATACAAATATGTGTGACACAATAGATAAAAACATGGCCATATGGTTAAAACAAAAAGGTAAAATCAAACAGTCCCTAATTACTAAAAAAACATTAAAACCTCAAAAGTATAAAATAACAGCTTACCTTCATGAATATAAAAAAGAAATATATCGAATATATATGGTTAATGATAATATGACGATAAGTAATTTTTGTGAAGCCGTAATTTTAAGTATGAATGGTGACCTTAGTCACTTATATGAAATGAATTATAAGTATGGAATCTATATCTGTGACTATATGAATGAAGAAATGCCTTATGAGCACAAAATGGAAAATATAACCTTAAAAGATTTATCTTTAAAGTCCCAGCAAAGATTATACATAAGATATGATTTTGGTGACGAATGGATATTTGAAATAAAAATCAATAAAGTATTTGATGGCCATGATTCTAAACAAATAATCTTACTTGAAGGCAAAGGCTGTGGCATTGAAGAAGACAGTGGTGGGCCACATAATCTATATGAACTCATTAGTGATAAAGATAATGAATGGGGATATAACTATAACTCTTTTAACTTGGATGAAATCAATAAAATGTTAGATAAAAGATATAATAAATCTTAACAATTACTAAACATAAATGTTACAAGGAGAACTATAATGGAAAATAAAATAAGTGACATTCAAAAATTAAAACAAATATATACTAATAAATTAGAAAATATAAGAAAAAGTAAGCTAAGTGAAAACACAATTAAAGATTATGCCGCCTTTGTAAACCAAACGCTTGAAAATGTAAACACCGAAAGTAAAGATGAAAAGTACAGATTTTTCGAATATCTTACCATTGAAGTTTGTAATATAGGCCTTTACAATAGCTTAAGCGAAAAAGAAGAAATCATTGAAAATATATATAAACATTTTAAACAAATATTTACTGATGATAAAATCTTTGAAAAATATCTAAATTTAATCAAAGAAATATTTATTGAAAATAAATATCCTTACTTTGAAATGCAAGATAAAATATTAGGTTTATTACTTGAAATGCTAAAACAAAATGGTAAAGTAGATAAAACAATAAACTTTTTAAAAAAAGAATTAAATCAAAAAGAGTCAGATGCTTTAGCTATTTTTCTCCTTAAATTGATAAAAAAATATAAAGGAAAAAATAAAGCCGTAATTGAAGCTGAAAAATATCTATATTCACCGCAGATTTGTGATTACCTTATAAAATACTACCAAACCAATCCAAACAAACTACGGCAAATACTTGCAAGAATAATAAAAGAAGGAAGTGATGAATTACATGAAAAATAAATATAAGTCAAATATTTTAAAAAAATATAATAACCTATTTAATGAAACAATAAAAAAACGTGGACTTGATTATTACAAAGAAAATAAAGTTATTTACTGTCAAAAAATACATAATAAATACATTGCTAAAGTCTATGGCTCATATGATAATAATTATAAAGTAATTATTGAATTTGTCGGAAATACCTTAAACCTATCATGTACATGTCCTTGTGAATTTAATTGTAAACACGAATACGCTACTCTTTTGACAATTAAAAACCGCGAATATCAAATAGTTAAATTGAAAAAAGAGATAAATAAATATCGCGAATCACTTTATAATGAAATTCAAAAAATACCAGCTAATGAATTAAAAGAATATTTTAGCAAAAATCTTTCAAACCTAGTTAATTTTAATAAAAACAATTTCGAAGAAACTTTCTCAAAATACTTGAAAGGTCAAAGTTATAATTACTATTATAATAACCTTTATAATGCAATCATTACAAACGAAAATTATTCACTACTAATTTATAAATATAAAGATGATATCATAAACCGATTAGTTGGGCATAATTATCGTGATGCTTATAATATAATAAAAGCTATAATAAATGCCTTCATTGATACAGATAAAATAAATAGTATAGATGTATTTAAAACAATAGAATCATTATCCTCATATCAATATCTAATAGTTAAAGAAGCGGATTTTAAATTAATTCAAGATATTAAATCATGGTATAAATATATTAAAAGAAATAAATACTTCAATAGTCCAGTCTTAAATATATTTGTTTTAAAAAATTATAATAAATAAAAAATGACAAAAGGTTATCATAAAAACTGATTTATAACTATAATATTTTAAGCAATAAAAAAGGACGAGGTACGGGCATTAGCACCGTAGCAAGTCCAAATATAATGTATCACAATCTTATACCAATTTCAAGTTCAATATTTTTAATAATCTAATTAATTTCCAAAATAAATTTAAATACTAGTTGGAGCTAAAAATGAAAAGTAAGGAATATTTCTTAAAATAACATATACAATAAGTAACACAATTATAATATACCAGGCAACCTCCGGTATTTTTCTATAAAATGACTTGTCTTTTCTAACAATACAATCAAAATATAAGACTAATGCAAAAGTTGTACATGACATTCTAATTAAAAATTATTATGAAATTGTAATAAAAATTTAAACATACTTGTAATCACGCAGCCTGGGCAATATAACCTTGTTAACTATTTTATCGAACATGGTATATAAATATCAAAATAATTACCTGTAATCAAATATAAGCCAAATATAAAAAAATTAGACATGTTAATAACTAAAAAAGTAACAAACATAAATAAAAATGCTATAATGATAAAGAAAGGTAAGATGTATATGAAGTTATATAGTAATGAAATAGTCTTTCGTGGACATCCTGATAAAGTCTGCGATCAAATAAGTGATGCCTTGTTAGATGCATACTTAAAAGGTGATAAAAATTCCAGATGTGCTATTGAAGTAATGGGTGGCAAAGGAAAAATATTTATCACCGGAGAAGTCACCAGTAACTCTATAGTAGATATTGAAAGTGTAGTCAAAAGAGTCTTAAGAGATATTGGTTATAAAGATAATTATGAAATAGTAAATAATTTAGGTCATCAAAGTAGAGATATTGCCCTAGGTACTAATGACGCTGTAGGTGGTGCCGGTGACCAAGGCATGATGTTTGGCTATGCCTGTGACGACACCAAGGAATTACTTCCCAAAGCTATGGTTATTCTCCAAAAACTATCTTGGAAATATGATGAGCTAAGAAAAAAATATCCGGACATCTATTATCCAGATGGTAAAGCCCAAATAACAGGTTATTATGATAATGAAATGAAACTAAAAAAAATCAAAACATTCACTGTATCTTATAATAACTGCGAATGTAGAAGAGAAGAAACTGATAACCAAATAAAACAAATATGTGATGAAATATGTAATGAATATCATGTTGAAGTTGAAAATTACCTCATAAATCCAACCGGTAAATTTCTAATTGGTGGATTTGAAGGAGATGCTGGACTAACGGGAAGAAAAATAGTCGTTGATAGTTATCAATCATTCGCCCCAGTAGGTGGAGGTGCCTTTAGTGGCAAAGACCCAACAAAAGTTGATCGTAGTGGTGCCTATATGGCTAGAGAAATTGCCAAATCATACTTAAGAGAATATCATCTTAAATGGTGTGAAGTTCAGCTTAGCTACGCTATTGGCATTGCTAGACCTTTAGCTATCTATATAAATAGTAATAAAGGTAACATTGAACCCCCAGAAGAACTATATGCCATGTGTACCCCACAAAACATCATTGCATCACTAAATTTAAAAAATATAAAATATGAAGATACCGCTAAATTTGGTCATTTTCAAAACTAGATAGAAAGGAATAATCATGGTAGATTTTAAAAATAAAGCCCTAATTAAACTAGGACATATTCCAAATGAAAGAGGAAAAGAAATCGTCAAAGACATCATAATAAAAAATGAAGAAATAATCGCTTCATTTGAATCCATGCGCGATAAACTAATATTCACCGACAAAAGAATAATTTCTGTAAATGTCCAAGGACTAACCGGTAAAAAAATCGACTACACATCTATTCCGTATTCGAAAATCCAAGCCTACTCAGTTGAAACTGCCGGCATGATGGATATGGACGCTGAAATTGACATAACCATAAGTGGCCTTGGAACCGTTAGATTCGAATTAACCGGAACAACCGATATCAAAGAAATATGCCGGGAAATATCTGAAAAAATCTTAGATTAACAACCAAAGTTAATCTTTTTTGTATCTATTGACGAACGCATGTTTACTTTGCTAAAATAAAATAAGAAGGTGACCATATGAAAAAAAGAAAATTCAAAACCCAAAATGCCATAATAACCCTAGCTCTTTTAATTATTTTAGGCCTAGGAGGCTTTTATCAAGATGACATAAAAAGTATAATCATCCCAGATGAACCTGAAACCAAAGACGAAGCACAAACAGTATCTCATTCATATGACATTGGAAATATTCCTGAATATAGTGGTGAACCTGTCATAGCCATTAATAATAGTAAACCAGAATTTACAAAAGAAGAATTACAAATCAAATCACTTGAAGAATATAGTGACTTAGATTCCCTTGGTCGCTGCGGACAAGCTATTGCTTTAGTTGGTAAAGAAACCATGCCTACCGAAGAAAGAGGCTCAATCGGTATGATAAAACCAACCGGGTGGCACACTGTTAAATATGAAATCGTCGACGGTAAATACCTATACAACAGATGCCACCTAATCGGTTATCAACTAACTGGTGAAAACGCCAATGAAAAAAATCTCATAACATGTACCAGATACATGAACGCCACCAGCATGCTTAAATATGAAAACGAAGTAGCCGATTATATAGAAGAGACTAAAAATCACGTTCTATACAGGGTAACCCCAATTTTTGAAGGAGATAATCTTTTAGCAACCGGCGTCCAAATGGAAGCCGAGTCGATCGAAGATGGTGGTAAAGGTATTTCATTCAACATCTTCGTTTATAATATTCAAGATGGAATCACAATTGATTATAAAACTGGAGATAGTCATTTAAATCAGTAAAAAATACTGATTTTTTTAATAAAAAAAAGGAAATTTGAGGTCGACACACTATGATTATCTATGAAGGGGCCAGAAAGGAAGATATATATGTACACAATTACCAAATATTTAACCCTAATCATCACTATGTTAACCGGAGGTCTTACAAGCATAAATACTCATGGTCTAGAAATACCCATAGTCAAGCAAAATAGCGGACTCTACTTAAGTACGCCAAACCGTTACGTCTATAAAGGAATAAACCCTAATAACTATCTAAAATTTAATAATGAACTTTGGCGAATTATTTCCTTTGAACCAGATGATACAATAAAGATAATTAAAGCCGAAAATCTCAAAAACATCCCTTTTGACGAAAATAATCAAAACAACTGGGAAACATCAACCCTAAACAAATATCTAAATCAAAACTTTTATCTAAGCCTTCCTAAAGACATTCAGGACCAAATAGTAAATCACACTTGGAATATTGGCGCCGTCTATAAAACCCAAAAATCTGGCATAGCTTTAAAATATACGGTTGAAGAAGAAAAAGAACAAATAACTACCTCAAAAATTGGTCTCATAAGTATGAGTGAATATATTGAGGCTATGGATAACTCTAAAACCTGTGGAAACATCAGCCTCATCTTCAAAAATGAAACCAAATGTCAAAATTATCTAGACAAAATAGTTAAACAAAACAACCTTGAAGCCGCTTGGACAATCTCTAAAGATGAATACTCCGAAAGTACCGTTTACTATATCGGCAATACATATTTCCCTGATAATATGGCAAATAGTAATTTTATTGCCGCGATGCCCGCACTTTACCTAAATAAAAACATCACTCTAATAGGTGATGGTACAAAACAAAATCCATATCAAATTACCAAAACAAACTGATTATTTTAGTAAACATATTCTGGCTAAACGGCGCACTATAAATAAATTTTGGATTATCACTATAAATTGCCTGGCAAATCTTATTCACAATTGAAGTCAAAGCTCTTTGTTCAAAAAATAAAACAAACTTGTCATAACTATGAATAAAATCTAATTGATATTCAAAAAAAGAATTAACATCCATAAAATCGTATTTCTTATCCATTGCCAGCTTATTAAAACCAGTATCATAAAGCCCAGGCAAAATAAGAGAAACCTTAATATCCGAGTCCAGTAATAAAAGTTCAAACCTCAAAGCCTCAGTCATCTTGATCAAACTAGCCTTACTTCCGCTATAGGCACCCAAAAAAGGCATTGGAATCTTTCCAGCCAAAGACCCCATAATTATAACCTTACCCCTTCCTTTTTTTATCATCTTTTGTAAAACCCGTTGTAGCACCTTAAAATTACTAAACACATTTGTCTCAAAATTATCGCGAATTCTATCTACCGGCATCTCAATCATCGAACCACTTTCCGCAATCGCCGCATTAGCAATATAAATATCGATATCTATATTCTCAATCTTCCGGTAATCATATTCATTTGTAATATCTAATTTCATACAAGTAACATTCTTATAATTCTTGTACTTATCCTTCATCGCCCGAACCTGACTATCCGTATGAACAGTTAAATATAACTCGTAATCATTTATTATATTATCTATAACCTTTGAAATAATCCCACTTCGTGCTCCTGTAATTAAAACTTTTTTCATAAATAATCACCAATTATATCCTAACCCATTAAACTGTAATTATACTGTAATTGACAACCAAAATTAAAAATGATAATCTTAAAAAGTAAGGAAATGATAATATGAAATGTAACTTTTTAAATAATCGCGCCATTCATTCGCTAAGCGTCGCCAAACTCATGTCCAAATTTTCTCACATGATAAATCGTCATCCCGAAGACATGTTTTTACTCGGATACATTCATGACATAGGTTACGCCATAGGTGGTGAAAACTCTAATCATAATTTATATGGTGGAAAACTTTTGATGCAAAATAATTATCCATATTCCAAAGAAATATTAAACCACGGAATAATCACAGATTATAATTCAGATGAACTCACCTTACTAAATATCTGTGATATGTCGGTAAGTAGTAAAGGTGAAATCGTCACCTTTGAAAATCGTAAAAAGGATATCGCCGAAAGATACGGAATCAACTCTAAAGAAATTCAAACATTCGATGCTCTTCGAACTAAAATCGAAAAAACAGAAATATATAAAAAGATAAAAGAAACCTTAGAAAAGGAGAATCTTTATGGAAACCAAATCTAAATTTACAATGATAGATGAGCCATTTATTTGTGACGTTTGTGGTAGAGAAGTAAAACCCTTAGGATATACTGCCAGAGATCACTGTCCTTATTGTCTTTCATCCAAACACGTCGATATAAATCCTGGCGACCGTGCAGAAAAATGTCACGGAACCTTAAAACCAATTGCCATTGAACCATCAAAAAAAGGAACACATAAAATAGTCTATAAATGTCTTAAATGTGGCATGCAAAAAAAGAATATTGCGGCCAAAGATGATAACTTTGATCTAATCCTTAAAATAATGTCAAATCCAGTATCTTTCAATCAAAAGTAACATTATTAAAAAATAATAAACCAAACGTCAACCATGACTTTTTTTCTTTACTACAGTCTAAAAGACGTGATATAATAAAAACAAGAATAGAGGGATAAAATGTTTGAAAAAAGAAGTCAAGCCCTGTTTGCCGGTTGTGTTTTCGCCACAACAACAGTTATATACATGGCCGCATACTATGGCGCTTATCTATTAATTACAGGTTTATATGTTCCATATGAATTATTTATTATAATGCCTATGCTTTTCCTTTTAGGCTTTGGTGCGGTATTTGCTTGGATAGGCTTCGTTACATCTAAAAAATCATACGCCATAATCGGGACCTTACTTTGCTTCGTTGGTTCATTCTTATTACTTCCAATAAATCCATTATTAATTGCCTATACAATTGTTCTCGAAATTGTCGGTTGTATTGAACTAAATAAATGTGAACCAGTTCCCGATTTAATTACCGAAGATAGTCAAATGGAAATAAAACCTAAAGAAACAAAAAAGAAAACTAAAAAAGCCAAAACAAAATAAATTTGGCTTTTAATATATAGAAAGGAACCAAATATGTTTAAAAAAAGAAGTAAAATTCTGTTTATTGCCAATATAATTGCCACTATTTATTTCTTATATACATTATACAAAATAAATATTCCTGGCCTCCTAAGCAATTCAGGCCAAGAAATAGCCATTTCATCCATGAATATTTATAATAATTCCTATTATCTTATATTTACCTGCTTTGGCGTTATCTTTGGCTGGCTCGGATTCTTCCTCCACCTACCGGCATTTATAATGATTGCCTTCATCATGTATTATATTCCGGCCTTTACTTTCCTTTTCGAAAAAGATTTTCTTTTGTTACCTCAAATAATTTTAACCGGTGTAAGTTATGTCTTCCAAAAAATGATAAACGCAAGACAGAAACTTCAAATGCAAAATCCATAGTCTGATGTAAAAGTTATCCGAAACATCAAATCTATGGATTTTTTATATCGTCAAATAAATTATCATTTTCTAAGCACTCTATTCGGCGTTAAAAAGTTATATCGGTTATAAATTATTCAAAATTAACATATCGTATAAAAACCTTTTATTTTACACTTTCTATCAAAAATAAAAAAATAAAATTAACATCAACACTACCACTTTTCTAATGCGTGCTATAATTAAAAAGAAGGTGACCTTATGAGTGCAAAATTAAAAAACATAAAAAAACAAATTAAAAATTTTTCAGAAAAAGAACTTTACGAAGAATATAAAAATATATCATCACTCACTAAAGAAGAACTCTTAAAAAAATATAATACCAAAGAAACCGGTTTAACCGAAGAAGAAGCTAAGCAAAGACTAATTAAAAATGGTAAAAACATAATCAAAGAAGAAAAAGTAAAAAAATGGTATAACTTTTTAATTGCCTCATGTGCTGATCCGTTTGTCTATATTTTAGCTGTTCTTTCAATTATTAATTTTTTATTAGGAGATGCTCTAGGAGCTTTTATAATTATTATACTCGCGGCAATTAGTATCATCATTCGTTTACTTCAAGATTATTCTGCGTACCGCTTTGACCAAAAATTAAAAAATCATATCTATACAACAACTAATGTTTTAAGACAGAAAATCACTAAAGAAGTAAAAACAACAAATATTACTATAGGTGATATTATTGAATTAAATGCCGGTTCCTTAATCCCTGCTGACCTTATACTGTTAGAAACCAAAGATTTATTTGTTAACGAATCAGTCTTCACAGGAGAAAGTGTCCCAGTTGAGAAAAAAGCTGGCGCAAAAATTGGCAAGACACTTTTAACCTCAGAAAATATTTGCCTTATGAACTCTAGCGTTGTTAGCGGAAGTGCCAAAGGTTTAGTAATCAAGACAGGCAAAGAAACATACATTGGTCAAATGTCTGCCACTATGGATGAAAAACCACCTTTAACTAACTTTCAAATTGGAATGAACGCAGTCAGTAAAACTCTGATAACTTATATGGTTGTTATAACTGTAGCCGTATTTATTCTAAACTCTTTACTTCATCATGACCTACTTCAAGCTCTATTTTTTGCAATCTCCGTTGCCGTTGGAATAACCCCAGGTATGCTTCCGATGATTGTCAATGTTAACCTTTCTAAAGGAAGTAAAACTCTTGCAAAAAAGAAAACCTTAGTCAAACATATGGAAGCTATCGAAAACTTAGGAGCTATCGATACCTTGTGTACAGATAAAACTGGAACCTTAACTCAAAACAAAATAACTTTACAGTACTACCGCAATATTGCCGGTAAAGATGATGAAACAATTCTTAAATATGCATACCTTAATAGTAATTACAGTACCGGAATAAAAAATATAATCGATCGAGCTATCCTTAGTTATTCCAATGAACATAATATACCAAATAAGGTTCAAAATTATAAAAAAATCGATGAAATACCATTTGACTATGATCGAAGACTTGCCAGTGTCGTTGTCAAAAATGGTAATAATACTTATATTTTAACCAAAGGAGCCGTAACGGAAGTCTTAAATAAATGTACTAAAGTTAAATACCAAAATAAAATATCAGATATTACAGATGATATCAGAGAAAAAGTTAAATCAGATGTCGGCAGGCTTATAAGCGATGGCATGCAAGTAATTGCCCTAGCAGCCAAAAAAGAATACACCGGTGAAGACGTTTTTGGCCCGCAAGACGAAAACAATCTTACTTTACTAGGTTATATTGCATTTCTAGATCCACCAAAAAAAGAAGTAAAAACAGTACTTAAAGAAATAACCAAAGCCAAAGTTCAAATAAAAATATTAACTGGTGATAACCCAGATGCCACCAGAGCCGTTTGTAAAGAAGGTGGCCTAAACGCTGACGTAATATTAACTGGAAATGAAATTGATAATATGTCTGATGAAATATTATCTAAAAAAGTTGAAACAGTTAATGTCTTTGCTAGACTTACACCACTTCAAAAAGAAAGAATTGTTAAAATTTTAAGACAAAAAGGACACGTAGTCGGTTATATGGGAGATGGAGTTAACGATGCCCCATCTTTATCTGAAGCAGACGTTGGAATAAGTGTCAATACGGCTACTGATATTGCCAAAGAAGCCAGTGATATCTTATTACTTGAAAAAAGCTTAAAAGTTGTCTACGACGGTATAATCGAAGGCAGAAAAGTTTATGGAAATATTATGAAATATATGAAAATGGCCTTATCGGCAGGCTTTGGTGATGTCTTCAGCGTATTTCTTGCAAGTATTTGCTTACCTTTCCTTCCGATGGTTCCAATTCAATTATTATTGGAAGACCTAATCTATGACATAAGTCAAATTGCTATCCCCTTTGATAACGTTGATAGAGAATTCCTAGAAAAACCACATAAGTGGGATACATCTGATCTTAAAAAATTCATGAACGTTATGGGAATAACCGCCTCATCAGTTGACCTAATTGCCTTTGCAATATTCTGGTTTGTTCTTGGATTTAACTCAGTATCAGATCAATATTCATTCCAAACAGCTTGGTTTATCGAAGGTGTAATCTCTCAAACCATGATCGTGCACTTCATTAGAACTGAAAAAATTCCGTTTATTCAATCCACAGCTAGTAAATGGTTATTATTATCAACCACTTTTAGTATTGTAATGGCTTTAATCGTCCCACTTATTCTCAAAAATATTACAGAATTTCACTTTACAACTTTACCATTTGAATTCTACATGTATCTAATATTACTGATGTTTATCTATGCCGTCCTTGCCGAAATAGTCAAACGATTATACATAAAAAAATACCACAGATGGTTATAAATTAAACATAGGGAGTATCGTTTTAAAATGCCTCATCATATAGTATTGAAATTATTTCAGAAAAGAGAGTAAATAATGATTAAAGTAAATGAAAAAAATGAAAAAGTATTAAACCAAATGTATAATATACTTATTCAAAATTTATTTATAAATTATCCAAAATTTTTGAAAGAAAAAGAAAAAC
The DNA here is from genome assembly GCA_018713045.1 of Candidatus Coprosoma intestinipullorum. Taxonomy (GTDB): domain Bacteria; phylum Bacillota_I; class Bacilli_A; order RF39; family UBA660; genus Coprosoma; species Coprosoma intestinipullorum. The sequence continues at coordinate 43,883 of DVFV01000042.1, forward strand.
ACGATAATAACGAAAATTATCAAAAATGGATAAACCTGATAAAAGAAACACCCAATTATAATATTATTACGGAAGAAGAAAACGAAAAAGTTTTAGGATTCTTAAACTATCAAATCGAAAATAATAAGTTGTGGATTTGTGAAGTTCAAATAAGAGATGAAAATAAACAATCTCATATATTGAAAAAGTTATTAAAAAAATTTGTTTCCTTAAATAATAATTATAAAACGGTAACAATTCATATAAACAAAAATAATACAGTTTCAAAAAAAGTATTTATTCATATCGGTTTTAAATATATAGGTAATACCTTATATAAGATAAACATGAAAGCACTTGAAAACTATACAAAAAATTAATTTAAACAAAAAAAGAACAAAAGTTCTCTTTTTTTGTCCTTAAAACCATTAAAGTCATGCTATAATTAAAAAGGAAAGAATGTGGTCTTATGCTTGAAAAAATACCTAATCATAGTTTAGTAATTATAAAAAATAATCTTAAAATAAAACTCTTAAAAGAAATATCTCAAAATAAAAAACTTCTTAATATCAAAATGATGACCAAAGAAGAATTTATTCAAAACTACTATGGCAAAGTAAAACCAGAAGCCATCTATTTTTTGATGAAAAAATTTTCTTTAAATTATTCCGTCGCCAAAAAATACCTAAAAAACATCTTTATCCCGCACCCAGAAATAAAAAAATACTATGATTATTTAGATAAAAATAATCTAATCGAAAAAAATCCCTTGTTTAAACCCGAAAACATTACTCTTATCGGTTACCCTGATATCGAACCATATCTTTTAGACGAATTAAAAAAATATAACTTAACCGTTATAACTGAAGAAGAAAAAAATTATACCCCAAAAGTTTATGAATTCACATCTATGCAAGATGAAATTGCCTATGTTGCCTCAAGAATATCCGAAGATTTAAAAACCAAATCACCGAATGACATCTTTATCTCCGGTATAACTAAAGATTATATTCCTGAACTTAAAAGAATCTTTTCGTTATATCAAGTTCCCCTTAACCTAAACAATAATATTCCAATCTACAGTACATCTTCAGTCCAAACCTTTTTAAAAAACTTAAGTGAAGAAAAAGATTTAGAAAACGCCTTAGAGAAAACACCTAACGGTGATGTAAAAAATAAAATAATAAACCTCTTAAATAAATATGACCTTCCACTAGACGAAACATACCTAACCATCATCAAAGAAGAATTAAAACAACTAACCATCCCTTCTGAAAAAAGAGATAATGCCATTAACGTTATATCTCTAGGTGAAATAACTGAAGAAGATAAAATCTATTATATTTTAGGTTTTAACCAAGAAATAATTCCTAAAATATACAAAGATGACGACTTGATTGAAGATGATGAAAAACCCAAATATAGATTACTCTCATCTACAGAAAAAAACATCATAGAGAAAAAAACTATCACAAATCTAATCAAATCATCTCCAAATATAACTATCACTTATAAATTAAAAGATACCTTCAGTACCTATTATCCATCATCTCTAATCTCTGAATTAAATCTAGATGTAATCAAAAACCCAGAAATAAAATTTACCTATTCAAATATATTTAATAAACTAACCCTCGGACAGTATTTAGATAATTATTTAAATTATAACGAAAAAGATAAAAATCTAGGTCTTCTATGGTCTAACTACCCAGAAATTGACTATGGAACCTTTGACAATAAATATCAAAAAATAAACAAAGATAGTCTCAAAACATACCTCAAAGAAAACCTAACCTTATCATATACAAGCTTAAATAATTACTACCTTTGTCCATTCAAATATTACGTAAATAACATTCTTAAACTAGACCCTTACGAAGAAACCTTTCCAATACTAATCGGTAACCTCTTCCATGCCTGCCTTTCACACATGTATGATGAAAACTTTGACTTAGAAAAAGAATATCAAGCATACTTAAAAGACAAAAACCTTTCTCCAAAAGAAAAATTCTTCCTAAAAAAACTCTATCAAGTTCTTGAAAAAGACATCGAAATAATCAAAGAAAATGAGACTCATACGACCTACCAAAACCATCTTACCGAAAAAAGAATTACTTTAAATAAGGAAGGGGACATAAATATAAACTTTACTGGCATCATCGATAAGATAAGCCATAATGATAGTCATGCCATCATAACCGATTATAAAACTGGCTCTGTCTCATCAACTCTTGATAACCTAAACTATGGCTTAAACATGCAGCTTCCTGTCTATCTTTATCTTATAAAAAACAGTCAAGAACTAAATTTTGAAGTTACTGGACTATACCTCCAAAAACTTTTAAATACCCCGTCCTTAGATAGCCAAAACCCAGACAAAGAAATAAAAGATAGCCTTAAATTATCGGGTTACACCATAGACGATGAAAACATCATCGAAGAAATCGACGATACCTATGAAAACAGTGAAATAATCAAAGGCCTCAAAAAAACCAAAAACGGCTTCTCCAGTTATAGTAAACTCTTAAGTTATGAAGACTTCGGTAAAATCTATCAAATAACTGAGGGCAACATAAACAAAGCTATCCAAAACATCTTAAACTGTGACTTTGAAATAAAACCTAAAAGAATCGACAATGAAAATATAAGCTGCAAAAACTGTATTTTCAAAGATTTGTGCTTTAAAAAAGAAGAAGACATTCAAAACCTTAAAAATACTAAAATATCTGAAATATTAGGAGGTGAAGAAGATGCCCAAATGGACTAACGAACAATCTTTAGCCATCAATGAAAAAGGAACAAATATTATTGTCTCAGCTGGAGCCGGTTCAGGAAAAACTGCCGTTTTATCGGAAAGAGTATTAACTCACCTAAAAAACGGGGTCCACATCGATGAACTTTTAATTCTGACCTTTACCAATGCTGCCGCTGCCGAAATGAAACAGAGAATCAGAAAAAAAATCAAAGACGTAGACTCTCTAAAACCCGAACTAGATAAAATCGACTCGGCTCCGATAACCACCTTTGATGCCTACGCCTTATCCTTAGTTAAAAAATATAGTCATCTTCTGAACATTTCCTCTAATATTTCTATAATTGATAGTAGTATCATCAGTATTCAAAAATCTCATTACCTAGATGAAATATTTGAATCTTATTATGAAAAAGAAGACCCCAAATTTCTTAAATTTATTGGTGACTTCTCCCTAAAAGACGATGAATCCATCAAGAAAAACATTTTAAAACTAAACTCCAAACTAGATAACCTCTATAATAAAGATGAATATTTAAAAATATACCTAGATAATTATTTTACCGAAGAAAAATTAAATGAATACCTAGAAACTTACCTAAAACTTATAAACCACAAAAAAGATGACCTTAAATATCAAATTAAAAATCTAAGCTATTACTTAGATGGAGACTATATAACTAAATTAGAAGAAACCTTAATAAACCTTTTAAACGCAAAAACCTATGATGAAATTAAAAAATCTATCCCCGAAAGACTTCCAAACCTTCCAAGAGGCAGTGAAGAGGAAGCTAAAGCCCTTAAGAAAAACCTCTCCGAAACCTTAAAAGAAATATCTGAACTTACTAAATATGAAAACGAAGAAGAAATAATAAACTCTATCGCTAAAACTAAAGATTATATCTCAGTTATCATTGAAATCATCTTAAAACTAGATGAAAAAGTAAATAAATATAAACAAGAAGAAAACATGTATGAGTTTATAGATATCTCGAGAAAAGCTATAAACCTCTTAGAAACCCACCCAGAAGTCTGCGAAAGCCTAAAAAACAAATACTATGAAATCCTTATCGACGAGTACCAGGATACCAATGACCTTCAAGAACTGTTTACCTCATACATCTCTAAAAATAATACCTATATGGTTGGTGACATTAAACAATCTATTTATCGTTTTCGAAACACTAATCCCGAACTCTTTAAATCAAAATATGAAAAATATTCTAAAAAAGATAACGGTATCAAAATCGATTTAAATAAAAACTTCCGTTCTAGAAGTACAGTCCTAAATGATATAAATCAAATGTTTAACCAAATCATGGATACTAAAATTGGTGGAGCCGATTACATCGAAAGCCATCAAATGATTTTCGGAAACACGAGTTATGAAAGTATTAATAAAGAAAACTATGACCTTGAAATTCTAAACTATCCCCTTCCTGAAGATAAAAAGTTTTCAAACGAAGAAATCGAAATCTTTACCATTGCGAAGGACATCAAAAATAAAATAAATAATAATTTTGAAATAATGGACCCAGATACAAATAATCCAAGACCAGTTACTTATAGTGATTTTGTTATCTTAATTGACCGGGCAACCGCCTTTGAAAACTATAAAAAAGTCTTTGAATATCTAAATATTCCCCTAACCATTTACCGTGATAAAGCTATAACCTCATCCTTAGAAATAACCTTACTTAAAAACATCTATAATTTAATCTTAAAAATCAAAAACCATAAATATGATGCCGAGTTTAAACACTCATTTATATCTTTATCTAGAAGTTACCTCTTTGAAATAGATGATAATACTATTTTCAATACCATTTTAAACAAAAACTATCGCGATACCGAAATCTATCAAAAATGTCTAAATCTTCTTCAAAACATCGAAGAAAAAACCAACGAACAACTCATCTATGAAATAATAAAGGAATTTAACTTCTATGAAAAATCGATCAAAGTAGGGGACATCGAATCCCATTTAAGTGTTTTAGAAGCAATAATTAAAATATCTGAAAACTGTGATAGCCTAGGTTATACAATTGAAGACTTCTATAATTACCTAAGTGAAGTCTTGGAAACAGGCTTAGATATTAAACTATCATTTAGTAAAGGTGAGTCTGAATCTGTTAAAATTATGACTATTCACGCTTCTAAAGGACTAGAATTCCCAGTCTGTTACTATAGTGGCCTCTCTAAAAAATTCAATATCGATGACCTTAAAAGTCCCTTTTACTTCTCAGAAAAATATGGCTTTATCGTTCCATACTTTGATAAAACGCCTAAAAATACCATTTTAAAAACCTTACTTAAAAATGAATACATCGAAGATGAAATATCTGAAAAACTAAGACTATTCTATGTTGCCCTAACTAGAGCTAGAGAAAAAATGATCATCGTAACCCACCTTAATTTAGAATCACTATCTTATAAAGACGGTGGAATTATCTCCGATGAAATAAGACTTAAATACCACTCATTCCTAGACTTTTTAAACTCCATTGTACACTCTTTAGACAAAAACATTACACCAGTTGATGTATCTTCCATAAATCTTACCAAAGATTACAATTTATCAAGTAAAACTCTAACTAAAGAGAAGCCAGAAATAACTGAAAAGTTAAATGTCAGAGAGTTAAATATAAAGTCTAACATAATTGAAACTTCTCATTTTTCTAAAAATGTAAATAAATTAGAAACCAAAGAAGAAAAGAAAAATATTGAAATGGGACTTCACATGCATAAAATATTCGAGGATATTAACCTTCTAAATCCCGATTATTCTAAATTATCAGAATTTTCCCAAAATAAAGTCAAAGCCTTTATAAACACAAAAATACTAGATGGTGCCTTAGATATATATAAAGAATATGAATTTATTTATCTTGATCAAGATGAAGAAAAACATGGAATTATCGACCTTTTAATAACTAAAAAAGATAAAAATATCATAGTCGATTATAAACTTAAAAACATTTCAGATGAAGCCTATATATCACAGCTTAATGGATATAAAAAATATATCGAAAGTATTACTAATAAACAAACTGAAATATATTTGTATTCTATCTTAGATGAAACCCTTCAAGATATGACAAAAGTTCCAAATTAATGGAACTTTTTTATATTTTATTCTTTGGATAAGGCTTTTTAATATTGGTTCTTCCGACAATATAATCGATTGAAGTTTTATAAAAATCAGCTAATATATTTAATTTATCAATAGGAATTAATCTTATACCAATTTCGTATTTTGAGTACTGTTGCTGAGTTGTTTTAAGAACCTTCGCAATTTCACTTTGATTTAAATCCTTATCTTCCCTTAAATCTTTTAATCTATTAAAATTCACCTTATCACATCCTAAATACATTTTCCCATACATTCAAACAAGTGTATTGACATCACACTCAAATGAATGTAAAATAATTTATATAATCAGGATGTGGTATAATGCGGAAAATTAAACGAAGAAAAGAAAAAAATAAAATGAGAATAATAGTTATAAGTTTATTTCTGTTTTTAATAATCATGACTAGTGGGTATGCTGCCTTTAATACAAATATAAGTTTACATGCGAAAGGAAACATAAAATGTAATCCTCAAAATATCGAAGAAAAAATAAAAAAAGACATAACTACTGAAGGTGATGGATTATATAAGGATGAATATACAGAAGGAAGATATATATACCGTGGAGCAAATCCAGATAACTATATTAAATTTAATAGTGAATTATGGAGAATAATATCATTAGAAAATGACGGGGTAATAAAAATAATTAAAAGCAACGCAATAAATGATATGGCGTGGGACGAACAAAATTCAAATGATTGGTTAAAGCCGGCAACAATTAATATATACCTTAATGAAAGTTATTATGAAAGTTTATCTGAAGAATCTCAAAATCTAATAATCACACACAATTGGGAAGTGGGAATGGTTTCATCAGATAATGATAATATGCAACTCGAATTACAAGAAGAGGAAAAAAAGACATGGAATGGGAAAATAGGTCTTATCAGCCATAGTGAATACTTAAGAGCTAATAGTAACATCAAATTATGTGGTACAGACAAAAAAAATGATGAAAACCATATCACGTGTAATCAAACCAATTGGTTATATTCTTTAGGCTTATATTGGTGGACTATATCTGGAAGAATCGACAGTAATTTTTTAGTATGGGATGTTAATGGAGGAGGAACATTTAGTGATGCATTTCCAGCTGCCGGAAACGAAAACCATTATAGATATGTATTCCCAGTATTACACTTATCAAAAGACATAAAAATATGTGGTGAAGGTACCCATGACAATCCCTATATAATAAAAAATTAAATTTAATAGAATACACAAATAATTTTATTAATCAGAAAAATTAATAAAATATATAAAAGACACTATAATCTTTATTTCTATATATAACTTTGATTAAAAATATAAAAAATATGTAAAGTTTTCTTTAAAAAAGATAACTTTTTTCTTTTGAAAAACACTATTAGAGTATAATAAAAACAGAAGATAAAAATAGAAAGAGGATAATTGATGGAAAAAGCATACCAAAAAACTACTGAAGAAATATATAAAGAATTAGAAACATCTGAAAAAGGTTTGACCAATGAAGAAGCTAAAAAAAGACTTCGGACATATGGTCAAAATATTCTTGCTGAAAAACCAAAAAAAACTAAATTACAAATATTTTTAAGCCAGTTCAAAAATATGATGGTCATCCTTTTACTAGTCGTTGGCCTTCTTTCGCTAATTTATTCTATCGTAACTGGCGAAGATTTTCTTGAACCCCTAGTAATCTTAGGTACAACCCTAGTTAACTGTATAATGGGATATCTTCAGGAATCAAAGGCCGAAGATGCCACTGAAAAGTTAAAAAAATATACTGCTAATTATGTTACCGTTAAAAGAAATAATGTAAGTAGAGAATTGAATTCTAAATATTTAGTTCCCGGTGATTATATTATCTTAGAAGCTGGTGATAAAGTTCCTGCGGATGCTAGAATCGTTCAAAGTTATTTTGCCAAAACCGATGAATCAATTCTTACCGGTGAAAGTGCGAATGTCGATAAAATAGACGAAGTAATAACTAAAGATGCCATCCTAGCTGAAACTTATAATATGATTTATTCAGGAACCGTTGTAACTGCTGGGAAAATTGAAGCCATAGTTGTAAACACTGGTATGAATACCGAACTTGGAAAAATAGCTGGAGCCATAGATACCAAAGAAGAACCAGTAACCCCACTTCAAATGAAAGTAGCCAAAGTAAGCCGTTTCATTACGGGTGTTGCCTTTATTCTTATTGCCTTCGTTCTATTATATGGTCTAATCAATCATTATACATTCTTAAACATAGTTATGCTTTGTATCTCGATGGTCGTTGCCAGTGTTCCAGAAAGTTTGACCATTGCCATAACCGCAACCTTATCAATTGGAGTAAGTCAAATGGCCAAGAAAAAATCCATCGTTAAAAACTTAGCTGCCATCGAAACCTTAGGTGCGACCGAAGTCATCTGCACCGATAAAACTGGAACCCTAACTGAAAACAAAATGCACCTAACAAAAATATATACAGATGAAAAAGAAATACCTCTAAACGAACTAAAAAATTATCAAACACTTATTGATGTCATGGATGGATCTAACTCCGCAACCCTAAGTGACAATGGTTCATATACTGGTGATGCCGTTGACGTTGCCATTAAAAATCATTTAAAAGAAGACAAATTAAAACCGAGTAAAGTCAAAAAAATAACCGAATTACCATTCGATTCAGACCGCAAAATGATGAGCGGTGTTTATGAAAAAGACGGAGAAATATATCTTTATACCAAAGGAAGTTTAGAGTCACTTATTGCCCGAAGCAAATCGATCCAAATAAGCAACGAAAATAAACCATTAACTGATGAAATCATAAATAAATACAAAGAAATTGAAACTAATATGTCTGAAGAATCTTTAAAAGTTCTGGCCTTTGCCTTTAAAAAAGTAACAAAAGAGATAAAAGACGAAGATGATTACTTTAAAGAAGAAAAAGATTTCACTCTAGTTGGTCTTGCTGGATTCAAAGATCCAATTAGAAAAAATATCAAAGAATCTATAGATAAATGTAAAGAGGCGGGAATCAATGTTATTATGCTTACAGGTGATAACCTGCAAACTGCCATGACAATTGCTAAAGAAGCCGGAATTTGCGCAAAAGAAGATGAATGCATTAACGCTTCCACTTTAACCAAAGAAGACATAAGTAAAAATATAAACAAATATAAAGTCTATGCCAGAGTTAGTCCTGAAACTAAACTCCAAATAGTCAAAGCCTTCCAAAAAAGACATAAAGTCGTTGCCATGACTGGTGATGGAGTTAATGATGCCCCGGCTATTAAATTAGCTAACGTCGGAATCGGTATGGGTAAAGCCGGAACCGATGTAACCAAAGACGTATCAGATATCATTTTACTAAACGATAGCTTTGAAACTATTACAACTGCTGTCTCTGAAGGAAGAAGAATCTATGATAACGTTATATCCAATATTTTGTATAACCTATCTAGTAATTTTACTGAAATATTGATTATCTTATTTGGTATGCTTACCGGAAATACGATTATTTCTGCCATTCACGTTTTATACATCGACCTAGTTGCCGATACCGTTCCTTCAATCGCCCTAGCTTATGAAGGCGCATCTAAAAACGTGATGAAGCAAAAGCCAAATGGTTTAAACCGTAAAATATTTACCAAATTCTTTAGTGCCTTTCTAATTTTATCCGTAATCTTAGAAACTCTAATCAGTATGATTGTGTACTATCATTTCTTACCAAATGGCGAAAATATCGCTCAAACTCTTGCTTTGCTTAGTATAGTTGTAAATGAATTTGTCTTTGCTTATAACTGTAGATCATTAAAAGAACAAATTCACACAAGAGGGTTCTTTAGAAACAAACAATTAAACATTGGAATACTAGCCTTATTAGTAGTTCAAGTAATCGTCTTCTTTAGTCCAGTCGGTAAAATATTTGGTTTAACAACTGTAACTGTTACCGAGTTTATCTATGTAATAGTTATCAATATAATCTCTTTAGTAATTATTGAAATGTTAAAACCATGGATAGTAAAACATTTTAAAGACGAATAAAAAGAAGTTATCCACCATAATAACTTCTTTTAATTTTCAAATAAAAGTCTAATATCAATACCGAGTGCATCAGCAATTCTACCAATAACTACGAGTGTAAAATATTTATTAGGATTCGCACTTTCGATTTGTGAAATATAATGCATCGAAACCCCAACTCTATCTGCCAGTTCTTGTTGTGTAATACCGGCTATTCTCCGGTATTTTTTTATGTTTTTTCTTACAATATCATAGTAGTAATAATCATCGTGAAACTTTATTTCTTTATCCATTTTTTATCACCCAATTACATTATTTCAAACTGGCAGTGATAATTATATGCGCTGGTAGTTCGAATTTATGATATAATTAGGATAAGATGGGAGGAAACATAAATGAAAAAGATAATAATTGTAGGTATATTTATATTAGGTATGATTTTACCGAATATAAATGTCAAAGCTGTAGATGTAGCAAACGAAGAAGAACTTAGAACAGCTATTGAACAAGGAGGAGATATTACTTTAACTAAAGATATCGAAGTAACCCAGCCACTTGTCATAGATAAAGACGTGAATATACATAGTGATAATTGGAGATATATTATGATGCAAGGTGATAATACACTTATGACTGTAAATAGTGGGAATGTAGCAATTGATGAAAACATTGGGTTATTTGCTGGATGGAATGGTGAATATAATGAATATGATGAACCAGATAATGTTGTAAAAGGTCAAGGAACAGCATTAGTAGTAAATGGTGGTAATGTATATGGAATATGGTTAGTTACTTGTGGTGGAAAAGTTGGAATGATAATAAATGGTGGTAATGTTCGAACTTCTGGATATATAAAAGCTGGTGTATATAATGAAAACAATGATACATATTCTTCGGGAGGAAATGCATTAATTATAAATGGTGGTTCATTTGTTAAAGGAAATGAATTACATCTTTTGTCAGGAGGTACTGCATTAACTTTAAACAAAGGTTCTAATATAACATTAAATTGTGAAGATTCATATTCTATAATTGGTAGTTTTGAAGAAAATGGAATTGAAGTAAATGATGGTTCAGTAGTAAATATTAATTCTAGCAAAAGATTGTTTATATTTGGTTCACAAAATGCAATATATTTAAATGGAGGAACAGCTAATTTAAATGGTAAATTTGGACTTAGTTCAAGTGATACTGGACATGGAATATATATAAATAAAGGAATAAATACAAATACTAAAGGTGATGTACTTAATTTAAAAAACAATTCTATATTTATGTATGGAGAATCAACATCAAACTTTAGTATATATGTAAATCCTGAAATAGCAGTTGTTAAAGTAATTGATGAAAAAAATTTCTTTAGTTTCGAAGATAATAAATTAAAGTTAGATTTTTGTAGTAATTATTCATCTGCCGCAAATACTGATTCTGAAGAAGGCCCAAAAATATGTAATAATTTAAGTAGTTATTATGATGGACCTATTGAGTCAAATGAACTAGGTAAATGTATGGTTGTATACATAAATGGAGAAAAACAAAATGAAGTAGATGCTTCATGTAATCCAGTAAGTGAGGAAGGAAATAATAATCCACAAGTAGTAGAAGTACCTGCTACATCTGCTTATGGGTCATTAATAATTGCTACTCTTGGAATTATATGTGTAATTGTATCAATTATTGTAACAAGAAAAGTAATTAAAAAAGCAAATTAAAATCTATAATTAATTTGTTTTTTTGTATTATTTTCATAAAATAATCAATCATAATAATAGGTGATTTTATGTCCAAACGTGATAAAAAAGAAATAGTTCAAATGATTCTTCATCAAAATTTAGAAAAGAAAGACAAAGAAGAAATAATTGATATGTTAGCTGATTCTCCTATAGCTATCGATGTCGATAAAGAAGAAGAAAAAAATCTCACCTTTAGTGAGAAATTAGCCGACAAAATATCTGAAATAGCTGGAAGCTGGGGTTTTATTGTAATATTTAGTTTGTTTTTAATCCTGTGGATAATCCTAAATACTATATATAAACATTTAGACCCTTATCCATTTATTTTATTAAACCTAATTTTATCTTGCCTAACTGCCCTGCAAGCGCCTATAATCATGATGAGTCAAAATAGAGCTTCTAAAAAAGATAGCTTAAGAAATCAAAATGATTATCAAGTTGATTTAAAAAGTGAATTAATATTAGAAGATCTGCACAATAAAATAGAATTAATACTTAAAAACCAGCAAAAATTAGCGGATATAATAGATAAAATAATTGAAGAAACAAATAAGGAAAAGCCCTAAAACTTTTCCTTATTTAATTATAAATTTATCATTCTGAACATCAATTGTTACAGTTGAAAGATTATTTTTTTCTTAAATTATTAATTCGTAATTTTAAAGATTTAACAAATTTTTGCTCTACAAAAGGCCTTGCAAATTGTTTTTCTAAAGTTATGACACCATTTTTATCTGTGGTAACCCTTATCCACGTACCACCTTTTGTTTGTTTAGCATCTTCGCTCATAAAATTCTTCCATATCATATATCATTTTTTATTTTTTAATATTTCTTCTGTCAATTCAAGTACTCCATACTGAACGTCTTCGGC
>DVFV01000043.1 GCA_018713045.1 Candidatus Coprosoma intestinipullorum
TTTACTTTATAAAGATAAAATGTTTATTGTTCCGGTAGATGGAAAAATTTATATTAAAAAAGGAGAGAAAAGATGCGCAGGTTATTATGATTTAGAAAGGCACTGTTATATGCCATGCGCGAAATTAAATAAGGTAGATGAAAAATCTTCCCAGTGTGACGAGTGCCGAGAGAAGTCTGGTTTTTATTATTGCCTTGGGTGTCATGGAATGAACTGCAGGGCAGATAATGATAAGGCTTTGAATTTTTGTAGGCAAGAACATGCTGTTTATTTAGCTTTGTTTGGTGATAGGATTAAGGTAGGAACGGCTGCTTTTTACAGAAAAGATGCAAGACTTTTAGAACAAGGCGGGCTTGCATATATGTTTATAGCTAAAGCACCAACAGGCAAAATTGCAAGACTTATAGAGTATATGGTTTCTAAGGAGGGAATGACTTTACAAGTTTTATCTAGCTATAAGATAAAAAATTTAGTCTTTTTGGAAAGTAAGGATACGGCAGAGAGAAAGTTAATGGATACTTATGAGATGATTAGGAGGAGTTTGGATGATAATTTAACGAAGTATTTTATAAAACCTGAATTTCATTTTAGTGAAAAGGTGATAGAGATTAATAATAATTTATTTAAGGATAGTGCCCAGGGTTCTTTATTTTCTAAAGATGAAGTTATAATAAAAGATTATTCTTATGATTTAAATCCTTCGATGTTAAAGGGAAAGATACTGAATGTGACGGGTCAAATTTTAGTTATAGAGGATGATAAGATAGAAGCTTTTGATACTAAAAAACTTAATGGTTATATAGTTGATTTTAAGAGAAATTGAATCATCTTTTTTTATTTGTTATAATTTAAGTTAGAAAGGATAGATGATAGATGATAAAGCTAGTTTTAGTAAGACATGGTCAAAGTACATGGAATTTAGAAAATAAATTTACAGGATGGACTGATGTTGGTCTTTCTGAAAAAGGTATTTTAGAAGCAGAAGAGGCTGGAAAGATTTTAAAGAAAAATGGTTTTCATTTTGATTTGGCTTATACTTCAGTATTAAGACGGGCGATTGATACTTTAAATATTATTTTGAGAGAAATGGGTGAGGAGCCAGAAATAAGAGAAAGTTATAAATTAAACGAAAGACATTATGGGGCACTTCAAGGACTTAATAAAGATGAAACGAGAAAAAAATATGGGGATGAACAGGTTAGACTTTGGAGAAGAAGTGCGGATGTAAGGCCACCAGCTTTAACTAGAGATGATCCTAGATATCCTGGTAATGATCCTAGATATAAAGGAATTGATAATTTGCCACTTACGGAGAATTTATTGGATACGGTTAAAAGGGTAGTAGAGTATTACAACGAAGAGATTAAAAATAATTTAAAAGATCACCACGTAATTATTGTGGCTCATGGTAATAGTTTGAGAGGTTTAATTAAATATTTAGATAATGTCAGTAATGAAGATATAGTAAATTTAGAAATTCCAACAGGAAGGCCTATTTGTTATGAATTTGATGATGATTTAAAGGTAATACGTCATTATTATGTTGAATAGTTTTTTGTTTTTTAGTATAATACGCCAGTGGAGGCGTTTTTTTAATGGAAAGAATAAATAAGAATGATTTGGATTTATCTTCGATGGTATCAGAAGGTGAAGAAGGCTATGTATATAGTGATGGTGAATTTGCTTATAAGATTTTTAAAACAAAAAATTTAAAAACACTTAATAATAAAGAAGATAAATTAGATGTTTTAAACGAAATAGATATCGATAATGTTGTAAAACCACTATTTGGAATTTATGATAAAAACAAACTTTGTGGTTATGCGATGAAATATATTGATGCAAACAATTTATTTATGATGACAAAATTTAATAAAATGTATAACGACAATGTATATTTGGATATATTTTATATTCAAATCGAGTATATTTCTAAATTATTAAAGGAAATTCACAGTAGTAAATATAAACTTGTTGTCGGTGATATTAATTCAAATAATATTATATTTGATAAAGAATTTTTACCTTATTTTATCGATGTCGATAGCTGGCAAGTGGGGAAATTAAATAATGATGGGTATGCTTATTTTTATGCGCAATATATTTTTAATAGAAATATGAGTTTTATGAAATTAAATGAGGATACAGATAGACTTTGTTTGATGCTTCTTTCACTTATTATGCCATTTGAAAATAGATGCCTTGATGATATAAGTACAGATGAGTTTGATGAAAAGTGCGAGGATATTGAAGGACTTTCAGCTTTACATGATTATTTTATTATGTTAAAAGAGGAAAATGAGAGGATGCCTGAAGTTCCGTATGTTGGCGATGTTTTAGAGAAAAGTTTAAAAATAGAGAGATAAGTAATGATTATAAAATTACTTATTTTTTTATTAATTTTTACGTAAAGTGATAATATTATAATGCTTTATTTTTTTCGTGTTATAATTGATTTAAGGTAGGAGAGGGTTAGAAATGAAGAAAATAATCTGCAAGTAGTAGAAGTCCCATTTACTTCTGCTTATACATAATAATTATCGTGCTTGGTATTATATGCGTAATCATCTCAGTAATTGTAACTGGAAAGTTACTAAGAAAAACAATTGAAGCCAATTTATGTATAGCTTCTTTTTTTATTGACTTATATTATTTTTTGTAATATGATGAATATGTGAACATATGAACAGATATTCATATAATAAAATGAGGTGATAATATGCATAGTAAGGAATTACTTAGTGGAGTAGCTTATTTTTATAAAAATTTAGGGGATTTAACAAGACTAAGAATACTAGATTTACTTTTATCAGGAGAATACTGTGTAGGTGATATTTCAAGTAAACTGGATGTGAGTCAATCGGCAGTTTCACATCAGCTTAGGACACTTAGAAATTCTAATTTGGTTAAGGCAAGAAAAAGTGGACAAATGGTCTTATATAGTATTGCCGATAGGCATATCGAAACTATTTTAAGATATGCAACTGAACATATAAAGGAGAGGATTTAACTTGAAAAAAATTATTAATTTTGATTTTGGAAGAATCATAATTAGTATTTTCTTTTTTGGAATTGCTTATTTATTTAAGGATAATGATGTTTGGTTTTTGAGTTTATTAATAGTAAGTTATATTATTATTTCTTATGAAGTTATTTTTACAGCTTTAAAAAATATTTTTAAGGGTGAGTTTTTTGACGAGAATTTTTTAATGTCACTCGCAACGATATGTGCGTTTTTCATAGGTGAGTATTCCGAAGCAGTTATGGTTATGCTACTTTATGAGATAGGAGAGTATTTATCAGATTTGGCGGTTAATAAGTCGAAGGCTTCGATTACAAGTTTAATGGATTTAAGAAGTGACTATATTAATTTAAAGATAGATGGTAAGGTTATAAAAAAGAGGACTATGGATGCGAAGGCGGGAGATATTTTTGTTGTTTCACCTGGGGAGAAGTTTGCTTTAGATGGAGTAGTTGTAAGTGGTGATGGTTATGTCGATACTTCTTCGATAAATGGCGAAAGTAGGCCTTTAAAGATAAAAAGGGGCAGCGAAGTGATAAGTGGCTGGGTTAATAAAGATGGATTAATCGAGGTTAGGGCTAAATGCGAGCTTAAGGAGTCGACAGCTAATAAAATTTTAGAGCTTATTCAAAACTCTAACGAGAGAAAAACAAATACCGAGAAATTTATTACAAAATTTGCGAAAATTTATACACCAATTGTGGTTGTACTTGCTATACTATTAGTAGTGATTCCATGGCTTTTGGGTTTAGATTTAGATACTTGGATTTATAGAGCTTTAGTGTTTTTAGTTACTTCATGTCCGTGTGCTTTGGTTATTTCGGTTCCGCTTGGGTTCTTTTGTGGAATTGGCCGGGCAAGTAAGGAAGGTATTTTAATCAAAGGTAGTGCGGAGATAGAGAGACTCACACATGTTAAGGCAATTGTTTTCGATAAGACAGGAACGATTACGAAGGGTAATTTTGAAGTTATTAAGACATGTACTTGTGATATTTCAAAGGAAGATATTTTAAGGTTTGCAGCTTTAGCTGAGAGTTTTTCTAATCATCCGATAGCTTTATCGATAAAAAGAGCTTATGGCGAGGATTTAAGTAATGAGAAAATTTCGGATTTTAAGGAGTATGAAGGTTATGGGGTTTGCGCTAAAATTGATGGC
>DVFV01000044.1 GCA_018713045.1 Candidatus Coprosoma intestinipullorum
AATAATTCCGGCAATCTCCATCACATATCCTACCCAATTATATTCTTTTAAATGATATGGCTTATCTATATTATAGGCAGGTACACATTTAAAATTCATATCGTCCAAATCATATGTCTCATTAGGCATAACCGTCATAATCTTATCTTCACTAAAACCCATCTCTAAAGCATCTTCATAAATATCTTTTGGACCGATTATTTTTGTATAATCGTTTTTTAAATTTAAAATTGTCTCCTTATCAAAATGATCATAATGAGGATGAGTGATAAAAATATAATCAGCATCATGCCTCTCATCTAACTTTATCGGATCAAAATAAATAACTTTATCTACATCAAATCTAATACTACTTTGAATATTAATATCAAACACTAACTACCACCTCTTCTAAAAATATTTTATCACAAAAAAAGTTTTTTTAACTAAAAAATATGGTATACTTATAATAAGGAGGCTGTCTATGAAAAGTAGAATTAAAAATTTTAATGATTTGTTAGATACCCTGCTGGGTAGTCTACCATTTACAATCATCCCTGTAATACTCTATTTCCTAATTTTAGGAGGGATATTAAGTTATCAAAATCTACTCGATAGTGCGTTTTTCACGACATTCAGTTTATTTTGCTTAATCTTAATTCCAAATAACTTTCTTATCGAAAGTTTAAGTACCGACAAAAAAACTAAAACAATTTCATTATTCATATCTGTTGTTTTAGCTTTGACAATCGGTATCATGAGTAACTTTGGAAACGAAATTTTCCTAAGTAAACTTACTCACATCAGTATTGGATATGCACTTACGTTATTCTTCATTAGTGTTTATCTAAACTATCAAAAAGATGAAAGTGAATTTGGTAATTATATCTTAAAAACTCTTTCATCATATCTAAAAATTACCATTAATTATGTTGCCCTCGCATTTGGCGGATTATTTATAACTCTTGCCTTTAATTACTTACTACTGAGTGACATTAATTATTATAGTGTCTTAAGCTTACAAATAATTATCTTCGGTTGTTATTACTTGCCAAGTCTAATATATAGACTATACAAACCGGAAAAAGAAGCTGAAGCATTCTTTAAAAACTTAATTAGTTATATTTTAATTCCTTTAGTCACAATCGCCTTCGTAATAATTTATCTTTATATCATAAAATTAATTATTACCTTCACATTGCCAGCTAATCAAGTATTCTATATAGTATCATTCTTGTTCTTAATTGCAATGCCTATCTGGACAATGAGTAAAAAGATGAAGTTAAATAAAACAGAAACCAAACTTACTAAACTATTCCCTGTTCTATTTATCCCATTAATCTTTATTCAAATATATTGCTTAAGTATCAGAATTGTCTCATACGGACTAACCACAACTCGTTACTTATGTGCTGTATTTGTTATTATTGAAGTTATTTATTACTTAATATACTTCACAAAGCCTAAAAAATGTGGTCAAATAATCTTATATATGGCTGGAATTTCATTCATTGCTTACAGTATTCCATATATCAATATGTATGACCTATCTAATCAAAGTCAATACAATAGATTAAAAGAATACTCAGAAATAGAAAATCCAACCGATAAAGAACTTAAACAATTAACTAGTTCATATTATTACTTATACTATAATAATGAAGGTGCGACATATCTCGATAAACTTAATATAAGTAAAAGTTATATCGATAGTATATCTAAAGATTATTACAATCATTACTACTACGCCGATAATTTAAACCCATCATTTGAAGTTGAAGGTTATAAAAATGGAACAATAGTAAATGGTTACATCGAAAACGGTAACCTAACTATAAGACAAAATTATGATACAATCTTAACAACTACAAGCAATGAATTTGAAAATTATCTAAATAATCGTGAAAATTTAGACAATTACTTAGAAGATAATTTTGAAGTTAAATTAGATGATGATACAAAATTGATTATTACAGAAATTAGCTTTGATTATAATGAAGATTCAGTAAATGCTGATTATTATAACTTCCAAGGAATATTATTAACTAAATAAAGCATCGGAAAAACTCCGATGTTTTTTCATCAAAAAAATTACTACAAATTGTAGTAATTTTATTCTTTATCAATAGTAAAACTAACCTGATATTTATTGCCCAAATCGAGCTCATCTAAATTAACCTTATAACCGTATTTGCCAATTTCATTCGCACAATCTCTAATCAATCTGACAACCTGAGCAAAATGAGCATTGTTTTGTGGCGCTGGAGCAACCTTTACTGGCTCAGCCATTGAACTGGCCATTGTTGAAGCATCACTAACCGGTCTTTCTTGATAAATCGTTGTATCAGGAATGTTATTTACGTTATCGTATGTAGGCATCGCGCTATTTTCGGTTCCCATATTAACTGGAGTAGCCTGAACCTCGTTAACTGGTGACTGATTAGCCGGCATCGGATTAACTTGAGCTGGCTCATTAACTGGTGACATTACTTGTTCACTATAATTTGGTGAAGTAACATAACCTTGATTCATTTGTGGTTCCATAACTGAACTTTCAGAAGTGACGTTAGAACTCGTATTAAAAGTCTCATTAGAAGACACATTGGAATTTCCAAATGAATTCATATTAACGCTAGCTGGCGTTGGCGCTACACTTTGAGGTTGAACCATTTGATTTTGTATAGAAGGTTCACTTTGAACTGGAGTTTGACCCAAATTAACAGGTGTTGCTTGAACCTCATTAATTGGTGCCGAATTAACCGGTGGTACTTGGTCCATTGAAGGTGAAGCAGCTATAGGCTCGTTATTAGGAACCTGAGTATTGAACTTCTTAAGTGCATCAGCCACAGCCATTCCAATTCCACTCGAACTTTGTGAAGAATTTACCGGAGTTGGTCCTTGAGATTGTACCGGTTCAACCGGACTTCCAGTCTGCATAGTTGGAGTAGAAACCTGGCTTCCATTCTGCATTGATTCTGCAGGAGTTGAAACAGCTGGCGTTGGCGTAGGTACAGCTATACTGGGCTCCTGATGAAACATACTATCAAAAGTAACGCCGCCACTAACTGGTGTTGGTGTCGGTTTAACTGGTTCTGGATCTTTAATTTGCGAAAAATTGACAAATTTTCCATCCTCACGAACTGGTTCTTGTTTTGGTTCCTCTGAAGTAATAATCGGTGAAACTGGCGTATTCGCATCCTGCTTCATTAAACCAGACAAATCTTTCTTTTCGCTTGCTGGCGCATTAATATCCTGTGCCTCTCTCATAATTTTATCTATATCCATCATATTACTGCCCCTTTCTTCATCACCAAACAAACTTTCAATATTATTATCGTCAGTTTGAACTTGTTTATTCACTTGTTTATTTTTTTCTTCTTTTAATTTAGCAATCTCATTATCAGTCATCTTAACCGTAAGTCTTTCATTGATAATTCTATGAAGCATCTTAACCTGATCAGCTTTGTCACTAAGCCTAAGTAAAGAACGTGCATGCCTCTCAGAAATTTTATTTTCTAAAAGTGCCTCTTGAACCTCATCATCTAAATTTAAAAGTCTTACCTTGTTCGCAATAGTTGACTGAGCTTTACCTAATTTTTTGGCAAGCTCATCCTGAGTAATATAACCCATGTCTAAAATCCGTTTATAAGAAACAGCTTCTTCAATTGGACTAAGTTGTTGCCTTTGAATATTTTCAAGCAAAGCAATCTCTTCACTATCGCGATCTGATAAATTGACAATAACCGCAGGGATAGTCGTTCTACCAGCCATCATACTAGCTTTATAACGTCTTTCGCCGGCAATAATTTCGTACTTTCCATTAACCGGTCTAACCACAATAGGCTGAATAACGCCATATTTTCTTATCGAATCAGAAAGTTCTGAAAGCTTCTCTTCGTCGAATTTAAGCCTTGGCTGAAATCTATTTGGAAAAATATCATCGATATTAATTACTGCTAGTTTTCCAGATTCGTACACAAACTACCCCTCCCTTCCTTATTCTTCTAATATCATAATACTATGTTTTAAAAAATAATTCAATAAAAAATAATTTATTTGATTTTTTTCTAGTAAACAAATTTACATTTTAATAAGTAATAATATTACCAAAAAAAGCCTATAATGGCTTTTTCTTCATATCGGCATATCTTCGAGGATATTTTAAACTAATATCTCCAATTCTTTGAACCAAAACTAAATTTCTAAAACCTGCACCCTTTGGCAGTTCAAAACTATCTACCTTTAAAACCTTAGAACTTAAAACATTTAAACAATTAGGACTAACTTCTGTATCATCGTGACCCTTCATGGCCACAAAATATTTGTTCTTTTTAACAATAGGCATACTATACTCTAGTAAAGTTGACGTCTTAGCTACCGCTCTGGCAGTCACTAAATCAAACTTTTCTCTGTTATCCTTCGCATACTCTTCAGCTCTCGCATGCACCAAAGTAATACCCTCTAAACCTAAAGATTCAGAAACAACATTTAAAAAATTTATTCTCTTGTTTAAAGCATCTACTAAAGTAAGTTTGACATTCGGATAAAAAATCTTAATCACAATGCCTGGGAATCCTGCCCCAGTTCCAATATCACACATACTTTCGATCTCGTTAAAATCGATGACCCGCACTAAAGTTAAACTATCGTAAAAATGTTTCAAAAAAACTTCTTGCTTGTCGGTAATCGCCGTTAAATTAATCTTCTCATTATACTCGATAAGTAATTCATAATACCTCTCAAGTAAATCAATCTCTCTATCTGTAACCGCTATTCCAAGCCTTCCGACTTCGCTTTTAAACTCTTCTATATTCATTATTTACCTCGCTTTAAATACATTGTTAAAATTGAAATATCTGCCGGATTAACCCCGCTTATTCTCATGGCTTGACCAATTGTCTCCGGCTCAACCTCTTTTAATTTTTGCTTAGCCTCACTAGCTAAATTGTGCATAGAATCATAATCGACATCCTTAGGAATCTTCTTATCCTCATACCTCTTCATCCTTGCGGCCTCTTCTAATTCCTTGTTAATATAACCTTCATATTTGGCCTTTACCATAACTTGATATAAAACATCCTCGTCGTATTCATTATTTAAATATCTAAGTAAATCATTTACCTTAATCTCCGGTCTTTTAAGCAAATCATATAAAGAAACTCCATCCTTAAGTAAAGTCGTTCCGAGAGATTCTAAATAATCGTTATCCTTTGGTGTTAAACGAATCCCCTTAAATTCAGAAATTGCCTTCTCGATATTGGCTTTCTTTTCCAAAAATTTATCGTATCTCTCCTTTGAAACAAGACCAACCTTATAACCATAATCACGAAGTCTTAAATCCGCATTATCCGTTCTTAAAAGTAACCTATATTCAGCTCTTGAAGTCAAAAGCCTATAAGGATCCCTTATTCCCTTAGTAATTAAATCATCGATTAAAACCCCAATATAAGCTTCATCTCTCTTTAATATAAGTGGATCCTTGCCCTCTAACTTTAACCCCGCATTAATACCGGCCATTAAACCTTGACAAGCTGCCTCTTCATAACCACTAGTCCCATTAATCTGACCAGCTGTGAATAAATTCTCGATAAGCTTAGTCTCCAAAGAAAACTTAAGTTGCGTCGGATAAATCGCATCATATTCGATTGCGTAAGCATACTTTAAAATTTCTGCCCTCTCAAGTCCTGGAAGTGAATGAACCATTTTCTCTTGAATATCATGAGGCATACTAGTAGAAAAACCTTGTAAATAAATATCGTCGTAATATAAACTCTCAGGTTCTAAAAATAACTGATGTCTCTCCTTATCTCTAAACCTTACAACCTTATCCTCAATCGATGGACAATATCTTGGACCGATACCTTTAATATCAGGAAGACCACCATACATACTAGATTTATTCAAATTATCCAAAATAATCTTATGAGTTTCTTCCGTTGTATAAGTTAAATAGCACGGAACTTGATTATCCACATCATAATAAACCTTATTATCAAAACTGAAAGTATGATAAACACTATCACCATTTTCAAGTTTCGTCTTCGAAAAATCAATACTATCTCTCTTAATTCGCGGTGGCGTTCCAGTCTTTAATCTCTTTAACTTAAAACCTTTTTTAGCCAAATTATCGCTCAAATAATTAGAAGGCTTCTCTCCATGAGGACCTTCTCTTCGTCTTGTATCACCAACTAAAATATCGGCATTCATATAAGTACCAGTCGTTAAAATAACTGCCTTTGAATAAATTTCTCTACCATCTTCGAGTAAAACACCAGAAACCTTATTATCATTAGTTTTAACATCTTTAACCAAAGCCTCTAAAATCTCTAAATTATCGCATTCTCTTAAAGTCTTAAGCATATTTTTTGGATAAGTAATCTTATCTGCTTGAGCCCTTAAAGAACGAACTGCCGGACCTTTAGCCGAATTAAGCATCTTAATCTGTAGTAAACTCTTATCCGCACATCTACCCATCTCTCCGCCTAGCGCGTCTATTTCCCGAACCACAATACCTTTCGCACTACCTCCAATTGAAGGATTACAAGGCATATCAGCAATATTATTAATATTTCCCGTAACAAGCAACGTCTTATGACCCATTCTCGCCGTTGCTAAAGCTGCTTCACATCCAGCATGACCACCACCTACAACAATAACTTCATAGTTCATGTACATCATCTCCAAAATAATCAAACATATTATAACCAAAATATAAATAATTTACAAGTGAAAAAAGCTCAAGTAAAATGAGCTTATTTTCCAACACAAAATCTACTAAATAATTCGTCTAGTAACTCTTCGCTATAATTCTCTCCGATAATATCTCCAAGCAAATTCCATATTTTCTTAAGATCTATCTCCACAATATCAATTGGATAATTATCAATACCTTCTCTAACATCGGAAACACTATCTAAAACTTGTCTTAAAATAGCTTTACTTCGCGCACTAGTTAAATAAGTTAAATCACCAGTCTCGATTTTTTCTAAATTAAATAACTCTTTAATTCTATCCTTAATCTCATCGATATTCTTATCATCTTTAATACTTATATATATCGGATTATCGAGCTCTGACGTATCTAATTTTTTCTCCAAATCAGTCTTGTTTACTATAATAATATGATTTTTATCTCGAATCTTTTCTAAGATCATCCTCTCATCGGCAGTCATTTCTTCATTGTAATTTAAAACAAACAAAACCAAATCAGCTTGATCTATCAAACTTAAACTCTTAGAAACCCCAATACTTTCAACCGTATCCGAGGTATCTCTAATTCCCGCTGTATCAATTAAATTTAAAACGATATTATCGATTACCAAACTAGCCTCAATACTATCACGCGTCGTTCCTTGAACATCTGTTACAATCGCTCTATCCTCTCCAAGCAATCTATTAAGTAAACTACTCTTCCCAACATTAGGCTTACCAGCAATAACCGTCTTTATTCCATTTTTAATAATCTCGCCCTCATTACTCTTTTCCAAAATATTATTTATCTTCTTCTCTAAACTGTTTAAACTGTTTTTAACCTTATTATTAGTCATAACAGGAGTATCTTCATATTCAG
>DVFV01000045.1 GCA_018713045.1 Candidatus Coprosoma intestinipullorum
AAATCAGTAGGTGCTACTCATACGATAAATTCTGGTGAATCAAACCCAAGTGATATTATTAGTAAATACACTGATAATGGCGTTGATGTAGCATTTGAGGTAGCTGGTGTAGCGCCAACACTTAAATCTGCTATAGACGTTACTAAAGCAAGAGGTACTGTCGTTATAATGTCTATATTTGGTCATCCTATTGAATGGAATCCAATGCAATTAACAAATACAGGTGTAAAGCTCACTTCGACAATTGCTTATACACCTACTACATTTCAACAAACAATAGATTTAATTAATGAAGGTAATTTAAAAGTTAAAGATGTTATTACTGATGAGATAGAGCTAGATGATATTGTCGAATCAGGATTTGAAAAACTCATAAACGATAAATCACAAGCAAAAATTCTCATTAAGTTATAAAAATTAATAAAAGAGCCTCTCTAAATTTAGGGAAGCTCTTTTATTAGCTAAAATATAGTTTTATTTAGTCAAGAAATTTGTGAGTTTTTATAATTCATTAATCTAAGGATTGTTAATAAAGTTATTATTTAATAATTGTATTTTTAAATACAAAACTAGGTTCGGCACCTAAAATAATAAGAAATATTTGTGAGTAGTTCACATTTTGGAATTTTAACATCATATCTTTAAAAATTACAAAATTACTATCTTTTTTAACTTTTTTAACTTCTTGTTCATATAATTTTAAAACAGATTCTCTTATTAAAGTTGGTCGCTTATTTTGAATAATTTCACGGTTATCTGAAAACATTAGTAATCCTAAATATTTATAATGGATACTTAATTGTCTTGTCAAACTAGCTATATATTCTAACTTTTCATACATATTAGGAAACTTGTTTCTTAGTTTTTTCAAATCTAACTTAACTTGGTTTAATTCTTCCATTTCATTTATCATTTTATCACTACTCCAATTCCCATGGTTTATTGATATCAAGAGACTCAATTATATTTTTAGTTTGTGATCTTTTAATTTTTCGCATTTTAGCTCTTTCTTCGCCATCCATAAATAATAATTTTTCTTCTTTGGACTGAGGAGAGATTTTGGGTACTTTAATTGGTTTTTTCTTTTCATCCAAAGCTACAAAAGTAAGAAAAGCTACAGCAGCAATTTTTCTTTCTGCAGTGATCATATCTTCTGAAATGACTTTACAAAATATTTCCATAGACTTTTCTCCTGTATAAACTACATAAGATTCTATACAAACTGAATCAGATTGGGTGATTGGATATAAAAATTCTACTGAATCTGTAGAAGCTGTAACACATTCTTTAACTCTTGCATGTCTTCTAGCTGAAAGCGTTGCGTTATTATCAATTTTTTTCATCAACACCCCCCCAAATAGGGTATTATAATTGTTTAAATCATTAATTAATACTTGATCCGTACTGACAATTTTACTGTCACTAGGAAATTTATAATTTTCCATAAAAAACTCCCGTTTCTATAATGTTTATGTTCTAATTATAGAGCGAGAGTATATAAATATAAAATATCTTTTTTTTATACAGCTATAAATTTCTCAAATACCTTTATATTTAATAGTTAATTAAGAAGTTTTCTTGGAGAAATTTAATCCAATTTTTTGTTAAAGAATCAACTATAATATCTTTTCTCCAAATAATACCAAGTTCCCATTTCATAGAAGGTTCATTAATATCGATGGCTTGTAAATTATTATCTAATAAGCCTAGTATTCCTTCGGGTAATATACATATCCCTAGATTATTTAATAACATTTCTTCTATGAAGCTCCATTGGGTGGTTTCAAAAATTATATTAGGATTAAAGCCATAATTTCTACATGTATTTTTGATTTTATCGTTTAAATAGAAATCAGAATTGAATAAAATAAATTCTTGTTCTTGTAAATCTTCAATATCAATCTTTGTTTTTTTAGATAATTCATGATTTTTATGAACGACCAGTTTTAATTTTTCTTCTAAAAAAGAGAATATATCAAAGTTTTTATTATTTGTAGGAAGTACAGTAATTCCCATGTCCAAATCACCATAATATACATCGTTTTCAATTTTTTTACTACCATTTTCAAAAAGTTGAAAAGTTATATTAGGATACATTTCATGAAATTCCGAAATTAAGCCAATTAATCTTCTTATATTAATAATAGTAGGGATTCCAATTTTCAAATGTCCCTTTTTTAATTCTAATAAATTACTTAACTCATTAGGGATATTATCATACATTTTAAGCATTTCTTTACATTGGAAAAAGAAAGCTTCTCCTGCGTCAGTTAAGTATATTTGGTTTTTATACCTATTAAATAAATTTACATCTAATTCTTCTTCTAATAATTTAATTGTATTACTAATTGTGGGTTGTGTGATAAAAAGATTAGATGCTGCTTTGGTCATACTTTTTTGCTTTACGACTTCTACAAAATACTGCATATGTCTAAGTTCCAATAAATTTCCTCCCTTTTTATTATTTCTTCACGTTACCAGTTTTTTAAACTAATTATTTTTTATTATTCTGTATACCGTTGAACGACTAACATCTGTCTGTTTAGCAATCTCTTCCCCAGTTAGTTTTTGTTCATCGTATAAGAATTTGATTTCTCTTTTCTTATAATCTGGCAAAGAAGGACGGCCGCCTTTTCTCCCTCTTGCTCTCGCAGCTTCTAGACCTTTTTTCGTACGTTCACTTAATAAGTTAGCTTCAAGTTCTGCAAATGCACTCATCATTGTAAAAAACATTTTTCCCATCGCATCTTTGGTTGACACATTCATATCAATAATATGTAAATCAATGCCGTTTTCATCTAACCATTGAGACAGATCAATTAATTGTTTTGTTGTACGTCCAAGACGATCTAATTTATAGATAACTAGGATGTCTCCTTCACGTAAATAGTCTAAACACTTATCAAGTTCTGTTCTTTTCGTTTTGCGACCACTCACTTTTTCGCTAAAGATACGTTCACAACCATAGTCTTTAAGTGTATCAATTTGTCCATCAAGACTTTGATCTTGTGTTGATACACGTGCATAACCAATTTTAGCCATTTCAATACCACCTCTTTTAATCGTTTTATGGGCACTTATTAACGAAATCTAATTCTCGATGCAAATAAACGCGTCTCTCATCGTCTAAAAACTCATGATTTTTGATATTTATGATACATTGATTATAACACAAGTTTATAGACTTAAATATCCAAGAAAAACCTCCTAATTTATAGTTAAGAGGTTTTGTGTCAAAAACGAAATTAATTAACATTTCCATAATAAATTTGTTCATCTTTCTTTTCATTTATAATTTTAAGCGTATTTTTCTTTTTTAAAAGTATTGATTTGTATTTTTCTTTATCATTATTTTTCCATAAAATTATACGTTTATAATCATTGTTTAAAACAACTTTGGAATTTCCATCAAAATTTGTGATCTCTTTTAATTTTTTCTTTTCAATGTAATCTTGTGTATGACTATCTTCTTTCCCAGTACTTTCTTGTTTACTGCTGTTTTCTTCTTTTTTAGTATTCTCTTGCGTATTGCCACTCTCTTCTTTTTCAGTATTTTCTTCTGTATTGTTACATCCTACTAAAAATACTGATAATAATATTAAAATATAAGCTTTTTTTAACATTTTCTTTCTTTTCCTCTTTTCTTGTATTTTTATTAAAACCTTATAATGAAAAATTTAAATGAGTTTTTAAACTCTGTGAGAAACTCTCATTTACATTGAGAATTGTTAGATCAAGATAAACCATTATCATGCTTAATTCTATAAACTGTTTGTCGTGTGATATTCACTTCTTTAGCAATTTTACTAATCGAAACACCTTGTTTTAGCATCTCTACAACTCGATGATACACTAAACGTTTCTGAGGGTCTTTAGCATCTGGTGAATAAAGTACAGGTCTGCCTTTATAGATGCCTTTTTCTTTAGCCACTTTAATACCCTGTGCTTGCCTACGCTTACTTTCATTTCTTTCTTGTTCTGAAATCATTGCTAAAATTTGGATGATTAAATCTTTCATGAACTTATCTAATAATGGATTTCCAATTGCTTCATTCATCATAGGCAAGCTTGTAATCATCAATTGGACTTCTTTTTCTTTTAAATAGTTAACAGTTTGAATAATCTCATCATAATTCCTGCCTAGACGATCAATAGACTCTACAATTAAACGATCTCCCATACGTACAAAACTTAGCGTTTCTTGAAAAGTAGGTCTATTTTCTATAGATTTACCTGATTGTTTTTCAGTGAATATTTTTTCAGCACCAAAGGACTGAAGATTTTCAATTTGTCTGTCTAAATTTTGATCAATAGTTGAAACTCTTGCATAACCAACAATCATTTTTATCCTCCTATTTTTTCACACACCCTAATCATACAAATAGAAATAGCATTTTACAAGGGCTTTTTATTGTTCGTTTAGGGTAGACTTTAAGAATGCAAAAACACATTTTCTTAAGTAATTAAGAAAATGTGTTTTATAAACGAATATGATTGTTATCCAATTAAATCTCTTTTTCGATATCCTATATATCCTAAAACGATAAATATAATACCAATTATAGTTAAGGTTATAAAAGTTATAACATCAAAATTGTCTTTTGGCATTTGTGGAAGCCAATTCAATATAGCTGTTTTTGAAAACCATTCTGGTAAATCTAAAGTGTTGCCGAAGTAATTGATTGCAAAATTATAACCAAGATAAGCATAAGCTAATTTTCCGAGCTTTGGCGCCCAGCCAATAGCTAAGGCAGCAAGACTAATGAAAAATAATATAGCAGGTAAAAAATTGTAACCGGCAGCAAGGAAATTAGTGATTTCTAGCTCACCATGGCCTTCCATCGCATTTATCCCTATCATGCCAAGACTTAGTGTAGCCACTAAGACACCTAAAATACTACTTAAAAATGCTAATCCAATAGTGTTCCAATATACGTTACTGCGTGTCACTTTAGTAGGGTATATTTGGCTGAGACGAAGTTTACTTTCTTCTGAAAATAGTTTATTAACAATTACAATTGGCAATATTCCAACCAAACTAACTAGAACTATCATTATTGTACTTGTGAAAGAAGCTTCAATTGAAACATTAGAATTAGAAAACATTTGTTTCATCATTTCGTTACTTTCTAAGAAAGTCTGCATGTCTCCATAAATGGAGCCATAAGCCATACCCATAACCATAAATGCAATTAACCAGCTAATGATGATACTTTTATTAATTTTATATAATAGGCCATGGATAGATAATAATGATTTTTTGGCGCGCGCTCTTCCTTTTTTTTCAGGAATATAGCTTGCCCCCATGTCGCGTGCACCTTCAAGTATGATTGCAATAACAACAACAATAATACTAAATAAGAAAGCTATCACTATAGGAATCCAATTATTATCTGTAAAAGGGTACGTGAGATATGTCCAACCGAGAGGATTAATATTAGATAAATCAATGTTGGATACGTCTGTACCAGCACGGATAATATATAGCAAACCTACAATGCTAAGGGATGCTCCAGTTGCGGATGAAGAAGTTGGCATGATTTGAGACATAACAAGGGCAATGCTTGCTCCCATAATGCCTGCCATTCCTATTGTAATTCCAAAGAGTAGAGCCCCTTGTATAGAAATAGTTTCTACACTAAAACTGATCATCATTACAAAAATAAGCACCGCTATTACCACATTGACTAACACTATTTCCATTATTGCGGCAAGTGAATTTGCTTGTCGACCAATTTGAAATGACCGTACTAATTCTGTAAGTCCTAATTCTTCTTCTTTACGCGTATGACCAACCACATGTAACATAGATACTATAATTGCAAAAAGACCACAAAATAGTAGCATTTCATGTGCATACATCGCGCCTACAGTATAATCTGTCGCTGTTTCGACTGGCGTGGGTCCTACCATAGAAATCATCGCAGGATTTTGTAACGTTTCAAACATACCAAGTAATCCTTTTCCTTGGGCTATTTCTTTAAAAGCTGGAACAAAGCCTGCAGAAAATAAAACAATGCTTAGAATCCATATAATTAATTTTTTCCAATCACGCTTTAGATATTGTAAGAAAAGCGTGCTCCAACCAGCAAATTTTTCATGCATTTTAAATCTGCCTCCTTTCAACTATTTAATTTTCATAATGACGAATAAATAAATCTTCGAGAGTTGGTGGTGTAGATTCAATTTTTTTAACGCCTAACTTTACTGCTTCATTTAAAATATAATTAATTTGTTTATTATCCGCAGAAAATGTCGCTTGATTATTATCTTGTTTAAAATCATATACACCTTCTACTTTAGATAAATTAGCCACATCTGTCTCAGTTTCTATCATTATCGTAGAACGTGTTAAATGTCTTAATTCATTGAGTGTGCCACTTTCTACAATTTCACCTCTGCGAATAATAGCCACTCTATCAGCTAGACGTTCCACTTCACTTAAAATATGTGAAGATAATAAAATAGATTTTCCGTTATTTTTAATTTTTTCAACCTCTTCTTGAAATACAACTTCCATTAATGGATCTAGACCAGAGGTCGGTTCATCAAAAATATATAAATCTGAGTCTACTGATAAAGCTGCTATCAAACCGACTTTTTGACGATTACCTTTTGAATATCCTTTAGCTTTTTTCTTAGGGTCTAGTTCAAAACGTTTAATTAAACCATCTCGTTTTTCAATATCTCCATTGCCATGTAATTTCATAAATAAATCTATAATTTCTCCGCCTGTCAAATTCCCCCATAAGGCAATATCTCCTGGAACATAAGATATACGTTTATGAATTTCAAGACTTTCTTTCCATACATCTTTACCGAAGATTTCTACATCACCTGCATCACGTTTAATAGCACCTAATAATATACGCAGGGTAGTAGATTTTCCAGCACCATTAGGACCTATAAATCCTAAGACTTCCCCTTTATTTATTGTAAAAGATACGTTGCTTAGAGCTTTAAAATTACCAAACTTTTTCTGTAAATTATTAATTTTTACAACTTCCTCCATAATATTGAATCCTCCTTTTGAAGTATTTGATTCTTTTTAAACTTCGTCTTCCTTATAAAAACTATGTTTTAATATTTGAGCGTAAATGTTCCATTCTTTAAGGTATCGTTCGCCAAAATTAGAAAGGTTTTCAAAAGAATTGATTTGTTGAAGTCCTTTTTGTCCAAAGCCGTACATTGTCCAATTAAGAATTTCAATTGCTTTGTCGATATCTATATCATCACGAAATTTGGAATAGTCGATATTAGCATATATTTTTTGCCTTCCATCTTCATATATACGAGAAACATGTTGTTCAATGATAGATTTGATTTCTAGTGATTCTTCTTCAATTGTAGATTTTAGAAAATCAAAAATTTCAGGGTGATTTTGTTGGACGTATAACTTTTGTAAACCAATATTCTCAATTCTATTAAATAAATCTGTTTCACTTAAATCAATTTCTTCATACATATTCTCTAAAATTTGAGTGCTATAACTAATCAAATAACAATAAAGCTCCTTTTTACTGTTAAAATAATTAAACAATGACCCTTTAGATATATGTGCTTGTTTCACGATTTCATTTGTTGATGCCTTGTCAAAACCACTTTTTATAAACTCTTTGATTGAGGCATTCACAATCATTTTTTGTTTATCTTTTTTCAGCTTATTAAATATACTGTTGATAAAAGCGCCCTCCTTTAACACTCAAAATTGACTAAATTGGTCATTTAAATCATATATAAATTGACCGAAGTAGTCAACATCTCTTTTATACATTTCACATCCATATTTTTTATTGACAAAGAAGGCCCTTGTATTGATAAAGGACAATATGTTATATATAAGGTCCATTCAAATATGTGCTAATTATTTTTTATTCATTTTATACATAGCCTTATTGTTAATAAGAACTTCTCAGAAACTAAGTGTTTGTAGCGCTCCAGCTATAGTTAAAAAAAGTACTTTTCCTATATTGAATCAGTATTTTAATCATCTTTTCTTATATTTTTAATTAACATAATCGATGATTATCAGAAGTTCGATTCACATAAAAAGGCACGACAAGTTTATGAACTTGTCGTGCCCTTTTTAATTACAATTAGTTACCAAATAAACGACTCCAAAACCCTTTTTTAGGGGGGTGTTCTCCCCTATCCTCAGTCTCACTTTCTATTTCTTCAGATGGTTCATCATCTTTTGCTAATACTTCTTCGTTTTTACTGTCATCCTTTTTCTCTTCAGCTACATCTTTATGTTGTACTTCTGTTGGCTGTTCATCTTCTTGTTCTTGATTAATATCTTTAGATTCTTCGGTAAATGTTGCTTCTTGCGAATTAACGTTTTGTCTATCATTAACAGATGTATCAAAAGAATAATTAAGCTGTCTTTCTTCCTCTAATTGATTCTCTAATTTTTGAATCTTCTTATTACTCTCTAATGCCAATACTTGCTGATTCTCAAGTAATTTTGATCTTTCCTGCAACTCTTTTCTGTAGAATTCAATTGTTGTTTCATGACGATTTTCTTGTTTTTCAATTTGATCATTCAAAGTATCAATCTGATTTTTAAGAATTTCTACTATTTGAGTATCACTTTTGGATTCAACATTAATATTATCTGACTCTTTTTTTTGTTTGTCTTCAGTAGCACTTTCAAAACCATATTTCTTTTTATTCTCATTTACTCTTTGAATGATTTTTTCTATATCGGTATCTTCTTTAATAAACGAAGTGTTTTCCTGTTTTATTGTCTCTATATTCAATCGTTTAATGTTATTAAAAATCGTTTGCTTACTAACCCCTAATTCTTCACTCAACATTTTCACGCTTTTCATATCATCAACCCTTTATAAAATGTTTATCAACCCTTTATAACATATTATAAGCTTATCACGCTTAATAATAAAGTGATTGATAAGTCGAAAATATAAAACCGTCAACCCTTTTATCAAGTATTTGTAAAGGGTTGACGGTAGTTGTCAAGGGTTTGCAAACCCTTTATCAACCCTTGACAACACTACATTTTCCCTTTTATAAGCTTATTCAAAGTGCTATAATAACCTTAATACAACAAAAACCCCAACTACTGGTAATAGTCGGGGTTTGGTAATAAAACGTTGCAGCACGTTTATAAATATTTTGATATCTGTATTATATACAACTATATCATCAAAGTGCAAGCAAAAAATTTATGTGTTCTTGTAATGTTTTATTACCTCTATCCAAAATTTGAATAGGAAAGGGGTTTTTATTATGTCTAGAAAAAACATAAAAAATCAGGCCAGTCAAAATTTCTATATGCTACATAAAGTATTATTTATCAATGAAAAATATAAAAAGTTAAGTGATAGTGCAAAAGTTACCTATGCAATTCTTAATGATAGAGTAAGTTTATCTATTAAAAATAATTGGATAGACCAAAATGGAGATATATATTTTATTTTCACAAATGAAAATCTTCAAGAAGTGTTAGATAAAAGTAAAAATACAATAACTAAAATTAAAAAAGAATTACAAGAAGTGGGTTTATTGGAACAAGTTAAAACTGGATTTAATCGACCAAACAAACTATACCTTCATGAAATTGAAACAAATATAAATATTGAAAAAGAAATACAAAATAGCACTTCAAACAATGACGAATCAAGTGATAGCAAGGAATCCCAAATAATGGGAGTCCAGAGTCCCAAACAATGGGAGCCCAGAATCCCAAACAATGGGAGCCCAGAATCCCAAAACTTAGACTCTAATAATACTGACTTAAATAATACTGACTATATAGAGACTGAGAATAATGATATGAATGATATGAATGATACATACGACAATCCAATAAACAATAATCATTCGGATCATACAAATCATCAACAAACCGAATTTAATAATGATGCGCTTAAGTTCCAAGTCCTCGAAGAATTGCCTCAACAACTTCAAGACTATTTAAGTAAATTTGAAATTAGAGAAATTCGGATTATTAAAAGTGTATTACTCAAAGGTAAAAAATCATTTAATAATGCACATGATACGTATTACCGTTTAGAAGATGTTGAGTTTGAAATTGTAAGTTTATTGAAACGATTTAAAGCCATGCTGCTACAAAAGAATGAAACCGTTGAATCGATGCAAGGGTATTTAATGCAATCCATTAAAGCTGAATTCGAAGAAACACATGCACTTTATATGCGACGTCAAAACATGAAACAGCATAATATCTTCAATCAGTAATTCAAATAATCTATAGCAATCAAAGAGACCTCAAAATATTCGGTTAAGTCATCTGATTTTTTAACTGATGATGATGAAAGAAATCAAGAAATCGTGAATGATTTAGAAAAAGGTTTATACCGAAAACGTATGTTGAGTTATGGTGGATTGCTTAAACAAAAACATAAAATTTTAAATTTAGACGAT
>DVFV01000046.1 GCA_018713045.1 Candidatus Coprosoma intestinipullorum
TAAAACGTTATCGATAATAATGACTGTATTAATAATACTCATAATTATTCTTATAATAGTTTTATGTGTTAATAATTCAAATGATAAGAAATTAAAACCTGAAGTTATTACAAATACAAATGAAGGAATTATAAAAGAAGAAGATTATAATGGACTTGTATTTAATAATGTTTCTCTAATTACAGAAAAAGGATATACGACATTTACAGCTTCAGTTACTAATAGAAATAGTGAAGTTAGTAATATAAGTGATGTAAATATTAACTTTTACGATAAGAATAATAATCTAATAATGTCTTTTAGAGGAAATATAGGTGATAATTTAAGTCCTGGTGAAACAAGAACTATAACTTCTTCTACTAAAGGAAATTTAAAGGGTGCATCTTATAAAACTATTACTGAGTATGATGAATGATTATGGAAAATAAATACAGATTTATATTTGTATTTATTTTTCACTTTAAATTCCTTTTTTTTTAAATCTATTTGTTATATAATGTTATAAGGTGGTAGTATGAAAAAAATATTTGTACTTTTAATCGGAATAAGTATGTTATTTTTAACTGGTTGTGGTAGAACTAGTTATGATGAAATAAGTTATAGTGAATTACAAGGTTTAATACATAATAAAGAAAGTTTTCCTTTAGTTATTGCAAGTGCGACTTGCAGCGCATGTAATAGTTATAGGCCAACGCTCGAGAAGTTTATCGAGAAGTATAATGTCGATGTTAAATATATTGATTTAGATAAACTTACTGATAAGGAAGAGTCCGATTTAATGAATGAGTTTCCAATAACTGGCACACCAACGACAATTTTTGTTAAAAATGGTGAGGAGAAGGATACTTATAATAGAATTGTTGGAAATAAAAAGTTTAGTCAAACGGAAGATGCTTATAGAGAAAATGGATATATAGATTAAGGAGAGAATTTTTATGAATAATGAAAACAATGTGGTTTTTGATCAAAATAATTCTTTTGAGATAGAGTCAAATAATCCCAATGTGACGATAACTAGAAGGACAATCACACCTAATCAGGGTGTAAGTCAAGATAACAGGGTTTTAGAGAATGAAGAGAGTCAAGGTGTTATAGTTGAGAGTCTTGATCCTAATAAATTTCCAATTATCACAAATTATTGTGAGGATTTAACAGCTAAGGAATATGTAACTAATCCGGCTATTGCGAGAGAGGATGAGATAAAGAAGACTATGCTTGTTCTTTTGACGCCAGACAAATCTGCTTTATTAATTGGTAAAGCTGGTATTGGTAAAACGGCAATCGTCGAGGGAATAGCTTATAAGATTCAAAGAGGTGACGTACCTAATGCTTTAAAGGGTTATCATATTGAAAAGATAAATTCTTCTTCAATGCTTGGTTCGATGACTGTCAATGGGAAAAAAGAGTCAGTAACTAATTTGTTAGTAGCTGAGCTTAAAAGAGCGCCTAAGACTATTTTATTTATCGATGAGGTTCACACTTTAATTGGTGGTAGTAAAGATGGACCAATGGATTTGGCTAATATTTTAAAACCGGCTTTGGATAGAGGAGATATTAAAGCAATTGGGGCGACAACAACAATAGAATATGAGACTTATATTGTTCGGGATAGAGCTTTTTTAAGACGTTTTGATAGAATAGAGGTTCTAGAACCTTCAAGGGATGCGACGATTCAAATTTTGATGGGAACAATTCCGAAAATCGAACATAGTACAGGAATAAAAATGATAAAAAATCATTATATTGCAACGCTACTTGTGGAATCAATTGTCGATGCTACATCTGAATATAAGAGGGTATATGGGCTTTCGGCAATGTATCCGGATGTTTCTTTATCGGTTTTATCTGGTGCTTTTTCCAATGCCTTATTTGAAAATAGGCAAGAGGTTGATATAATCGATGTTTATACAGCTATTCGCGATAGTAAAAGAATTTATCCAGATAGTAGGGTAAAAGAGTGTGCGGCTTTTAGGGATAAATTTAAGCGTATTTGTGAGGACCGGGGAATTGTTCTTCCAGATGTAAAAATAGAAGATGTTGATACTGATGAAGATTTATAATTTGTATTTTTTTGCATATTATTTAATGTAACTTTATTTTGACTTATGTTTTATGTTAAAATGATAGTAAGGAGGGATTCGATGGAGAGAAAGATTGAGACGAAAAACTATCTGATTTTAGCAGTTGTCGTAGTTATAACGGTTATTTTGGTATTTTATGCTAGAGACTGGTATGTAACGACTAACGAATATTATGCAGAAAATTCGGCAATTAAAGATGTTTCGAGGGAGATTAGAGAAGATGAGATAAGTAATTACTCTTTGGAAAGTGGAAAATTTGCAATATACGCTTCTTCTGGAAATAACATAGAAATAAAAGATTTCGAGAACGATTTTAAGAAGGCAATTACAAAGGTAAATGCTCAAGATAACATTTTATATTTGAATACTGATGAAATTGATAGTAACAGTTTTACAGATAATTTAAAGGATAATTTTGCAACAAATGATAAAATTGCCAGTAGAATTAGTTCAGGTTCACAAGCAACTTTATATGTCTTTGAGGAAGGAAAGATTACGCAAGTGTTTAACAATTTAGAAAATTATACACAAGATGAACTTGAAACTATTATGAAGAGAATGGAGCTTACGAACAATGCTTAATGTTGTTTTATTTGAACCAGAGATTCCACAAAATACAGGTAATATTATGCGTACTTGTGTAGCAACTGGAACTAGACTTCATCTAATAAAGCCTTTAGGTTTTAGTTTAGATGAAAAGGTTGTCAGAAGAAGTGGGGCAAATTATATTGATGATTGCGATTATATAGTTTATGAAAATTTTGACGAATTTTTAGCAAAAAACAAAGGAAAATTTTATTTCTTGACGAGGTATGGAAGACGTCCACATTCTTCGTTTGATTATAGTAACAAAGATGAAAATATTTATTTGATTTTTGGTAAAGAAAGTACAGGCATTCCAAAGGAAATATTAAAAGATTATTTGGATACTTGTATGCGAATCCCGATGACGGATAAGGTAAGAGCTTTAAATTTATCTAATTGTGTAGCTATTATGGTATATGAAGCACTTAGACAACAAGATTATCCGAATTTACTTAGAGAGGAGCCTTTTAAAGGCGCAGACTATTTAGAAAGATAGCTTGAAATAAAGTGGAAAAGATGTTAATATTATAGTAATATGATAGGAGGAATAATTATGGGGTTTTTAACAAATTGGGTATTTTGGGTGATTTTGGCTGTCATCGTATTTTTGATGGTAATTATAGGTTTTTTAGCAGAAGGATCAATATTTAAGAAAAAAGATAAAACAACTATTGGGGATGATAATACTGACTCTGATAGTACGGTTTCAAGTGTTCAAACTCCAGATGCATTTGTACCTTTAAAATCGGCTTCTGTACCAAGCACACCAGAAACATTAAATGTTAATCCAGTAAATACACCGGCAGCAGAAACATTAAATGTTAATCCAGTAAATACGCCACAGGCCGAGATGTTAAATGTAAGTCCGATAACTGATAACAATTTAAATAACGAAAAAACGGAGAATGTTCATCAATCTTCAGAAGATATTTTTAACGAAGTTCCAGATACTCTTCAGGAAGTAAAAATCGAAACACTTGACGATAATTTACAGACAAGTGCTTCTGAGAATAACCAGAATGAGGAAGTTAATCAAATGCCAAATACCCCAGAAAATGGTACAGATATTTGGAATATATAAGATGAAATAAAGATGAAATTCGTCTTTTTTTGTTGTCAATTGTTTGTCAGAAGGTTTAATATAATTTGTAAATATGATATAATTTAAATGTTGTATTAGGAGGCTAAAATGACAGTAGAAACGATAGTTGAAATATTAAGAAAAGTATTAGATGTCGCTTTAGTGTGGTGTTTGTTATACTATATTTTGCGAAGTTTGAGAAAAAATGTAAAAATGATAATGTTATTTAAGGGAATACTTATTATTGTTTTTACAAAGATATTATCTGATGTGCTTGATTTAGTGACAATTGGATATTTAATCGATTATGTTATCGAATGGGCACCACTGGCTTTGATTGTAATTTTCCAACCAGAGATTAGGGATGCATTGGAAAATTTAGGAAGGACGCAGTTACTTGGTAAGCATAAGACTTTATCGATAAATGAGCTTGAAAAGACTATTTACGAAATTACAAGTGCGGTTGATTATATGTGCCGAATGAGAATAGGGGCATTAATAGTTATTGAGAGAGATAATAGTCTAGCTGAATACAGCAATAAAGCGCAAAAGATATATGCGGATGTTTCAGGCCCTCTTCTTTCTTCAATTTTCTATACTAATAATCCACTTCACGATGGTGGGGTAATTATTAGAGGCGATAAGATTATATGTGCTGGAGCTGTGTTCCCAACTAGTGATAGTTTAACTATTAGTAAGAGACTTGGAACAAGACATAGAGCTGCTTTAGGAATTTCTGAACAGACTGATTGTATTTCTTTAGTTGTTTCAGAAGAGACTGGTAGAATTTCAATTGCTATTGGTGGAGAGCTCATGTATAATTTATCACTTGATGAAGTTAGAATTCGTTTGTTAGAGGCACTTGCTCCTTCACACAAGATTTTAAATGAAGCTAAGGAGAAGATGGGAAATGAATAAGAAAAAAGGTATTTTTAAACGAATTTTAACGTTTTTCGATAAAAAGATATTTATGCCAATTACGCGATGTGTCGTTAGAATTGGAAAAAAACTTGGAATTTCTAATAAGTCAATTGAAACTTGGCTTTCTAAATCTAATACATTATTATTTGTATCATTAGTTTTAGCAGTTGGAATATTTATTATTATCGATCAGCAGATTGTAGTTTTCAGTAATAAATCGGCCGAAGTTTTAAAAGGTCAAAGTGTTGAGGCCATTTATAATGAAGAGGCTTATGTGGTTGAAGGTTTGCCTAGTAGTGTAGATATTACTTTAATGGGAAGCAGATCTGATTTGTTTATTGCTAAGCAATCTACGGCTTCTAAAGTAACTGTTGATTTGACTGGCTTGAGGCCAGGGACACATAGGGTAAATATCGAGTATACACAACCGATGAGTTCAATTAGTTATAGTGTTAATCCAGCTGTAGCAACGGTTAATATTTATCCGAAGGTTTCTGAAACTAAAACTTTAAGTGTCGATTTACTTAATCAAGATGATTTAGACTCAAAACTTGTAGTCGATAATGTCGATCCAGAGGTCGATAGTGTAGTTATCAAAGGGGCTTCTGACGATAAGGCAATTAATAATTTGGATAAAGTGGCAACGGTTAAAGCTTTAGTTAATTTGGCTAATATTGATACAGATGAGGCGGGAACAGTTACGCTTAAAGACGTTCCATTAAAAGCTTACGATGAAAATGGAAAATCGATGAATGTAGAAATTGTTCCATCAAAAATCGATGTCGATGTTGAAATTTCTTCACCAAGTAAAGAAGTACCGATTAGAGTAGTTCCAGATGGTGAGGTCGGATTTGGAAAAGCAATTAGTTCAATTACGACTAGTGAGTCTAATGTAATAGTTTATGGACCACAAGATGTTTTGGATGACTTGGAGTATGTTCCAGCTAAAATAGATGTCGATGGCTTGACTGAAGATAGAGAGTATAAGATTAATCTAGATAAACCTAGAGGAGTTAGATCAATGTCAGTTAATAATATTACAGCTAATGTAACGCTTGGTAATTCAACTGATAGGGATATCGAAAATGTCAATATCGATGTTCGTAATTTGGATAGTAGATATAGTGTTCAAGGTTTATCCGAGAGTGATATAATGGTTACAGTCAATGTTAAGGGTGTCGACTCGGTTATCAGTCAACTTACTAGTGATGATATTACAGCTTATATTAACCTTAAGGGTTATGAACCTGGCGAATATGAAGTTCCGGTTAAGGTTGAAGGAACGGATGTAAGAGTTCAGTATGTTTCAATGACTAAGAAGGTTAAGATTAGAGTTGTCGAAAGATAGTTTAAGACTATCTTTTTTGATTGACTTTGAAGATAAAAAACGATATCATTATTTTAGAGGCGGTGTATTATGTTAAAAAAGATGAGAAACACTTTAACTGCAATGTCGGTTTTATATTTACTTTTAGGTATTATTATGCTTATTTTTCCCGCACAAGTCAGTGATTTTATCTGTTATTTAGTTGGACTTATGTTTATTTTCTTAGGTGTTTCGGCAGTTGTTATGTATGTAAAGGAAGATATGAAGACAGCATTTACTGGTTTTACTTTAGTTTTTGGAATTTTGTTTGGAGCTTTTGGTGTTTATATCGTTTTAAATCCAAAACTTTTAGCTTCATTTATTCCTTTAGTTGTCGGAATCTTTTTACTTGTTGATTCGGTAAGCAAGTTGTCAGTGGCCTTTGATTTACGTAAAAGCGAATATAAAGATTGGTGGCAAATGATGATAGTCGCATTTATCATTTTGGCTTGTGGTTTAGTTTTAATAATGAATCCTTTTGGAGTGGTTAAGGTAAGTATTATGGTTATAGGTGGCATTTTGATTGCTTTATCTATTTCAAATATATTTGCGGTTTATAGTTATTCTAAAGTTATAGAAAAATAAATATCCTAAAAATAACAAATAAAGGCAAGCTTTATTTGTCATAATATTGTAACTATATAATAAAAATCAAGGGTCCAGATGAACTCACTTCGTTCGCCCTTGATTTTTTAAACCCGGTTTTTTTATGATGTCTACCAAACAGGGTTCACATCATTTTGAAGATTTTTTTAATGACTTTCGATATGGTTAAATAGAATACCAATATTAATAATACCAGCGATACCAACGAGGGTATAAACAATGTTAGAGATAACGGTTTTTTCACCAAAGAGTAAACTTACAACGTTTAAGTCTAAAATTCCAATTAGACCCCAATTGATCGCGCCAATAATGGTTAAGACTAAACAAATTTTTTGTAATGTTTCCATATTTTCACCTATCCTTTTCTACTGTTAGTTTGGCAGAAAAAAGAAATAATATTCATTCATATTTTGTTTTTTTTATAAATATAATAAACTAGAGATTGGAAGATGGTGAGAAAATGAAAAAAATTTGTTTTGTTTTATGTTTATGTATATTGCTTAGTGGATGTGGTAAGTATACAAGTGGAGATGCCCAAAAGGATTTGGAAAAGAAAATCGAGGATGTGCAAAGTTATAAGCTAACTGGTGAGATGGAGATTGTCAACAACGATGATGTTTATAAGTACGATGTCGATGTTTCTTATGCAAAAACGGATAAGTTTAGAGTTTCACTTAAAAATCAAACAAATGACCATGAACAAATCATTTTGAAAAATGCCGATGGTGTTTATGTTTTGACGCCGGCATTAAACAAGAGTTTTAAATTTCAAAGTGATTGGCCATATAATAATTCTCAAGTTTATTTACTACAGACACTTTTATCCGATATTCAAAACGATAAAACCAAAGAGTTCAAGGAAACTAATTCGGATTATGTTTTTACAACAACGGTAAATTATCCTAATAATAGCGATTTAGTTAAGCAAAAAATATATTTTGATAAGGACTTGAATCCTAGTAAGGTTGAAGTAATGAACGATGAGGGCGATGTATTAATTAAGATGACTTTTAAAGATGTCAATTTAAAGGCAAAATTGGATGATAAAGTATTTACCTTAGATAATAATATGAAGGTTTCAGAGAATATCGATGAGACTCAAACGGTCAGTGAAATCGATGGTGACATCTATCCGATGTATATTCCTGAAAATACTAAACTTGCCGATAAAGAGACTGTAAGTTTAGATAATGGTGAACGCGTAATAATGACCTTCGAAGGAGATAATCCATTTATGCTGGTTGAACAAACAGTCAGTGTGAGTGATGAGGATTCTATTGTTTCAGTTATGGGTGAGCCTTGTATGATGGGAACAGGAGTTGCAGTACTTTCAGATAATATGGTTTCTTGGATAAGTAATGGCGTTGAATATTACGTGGTTGCGGATAATATGAGTGGTGATGAACTTTTAAACGTAGCGAGTTCGGTAGCAGTTATTCCAACTAGTAAGTAAAAGTATATGAAAAAACATATACTTTTTAATTTTATTTTGAACTTAAAAATAAAGTTTATACTTATAAAAACTTTGAAAAAACTGATAATTATGTTATAATTATGCACAGGTGATTTAGATGGAAGATAACAAAAAGAAAGTTACAAAGAATAAAACTGAGGGTGTGAATAAAAAGAAGACTGAATCTAAAAAAATAGAAAAAAGTGGAGCTAAAAAGAAGTCAGAAGAAAAAGAAATTAAGGAAAAGATAGAAAAAGTGCAGGAAGAAAAGGCTTTTCCTGATAAGACTAAGGAAGATAATAAGAAAAAAGCAATTAAAGATGCGAGAAGAAAATTAAATTACGCTAAGACTAGTGATGGAGAAGAGTTTGGAAGATTAATTAAAATTATTTTAATAGTTACAGTTATAATGGTAGTCTTTTACGGGGTTACGGTAGTTGTAACTAATAAGGTAAAGGAAGCAAAGGATGAAAAAAGTAGTGAATCTCAAGGTATTCAATACGATAATATAATGGTTGGATCTATGCTTAAGATAAATGGTAATTTTTATGTTTTAATCGAGGATCAAGATGATCCAAGAATTTCCGAGTATGACACTTTAAGACAGACTATTGCGGCTAATCCAGATGCGCCAAAGATTTTTGTGGCAGATTTATCTGATTCATTCAACAGTAGTTATTTAAGTTCAGAAAGTAATTATGAATCTGATATGACAAAGTTTAAGGTTACAGGAACTACTTTGGTTAAAATCGAAGATCATAAGATTATCGAGACATATGATAGTTATGATGAAATAAACGATAAATTAAAAGAATTAGAATAAGATGTAAAAATAGAAAAGTTTTGATGGCTTTTCTATTTTTGTTTGGAAAATTATGTTATACTGTATATGAGACGCTAGGTGATAGATATGAAGAAAAGTGTTAGAGAAACAGAGGAAAAGTTACAAAGGTTATCCAATTCTTTAGGAGATATAGAGGTTACTAAGAGTAAGGTAAAGCCGATTTTTATGACAAGCGAGGTTATTGTTTTACTTATTTTAACGGCGGTTGTTAGTGTTGTTTTGAGTGGACTTGTAACTTATAATTTTTTAGTTAAGGGAACTGAAAAGGTCGACGATGAGGTTCAAGAGTTTTTAGATAATTATAATTATATTGTGGATAATTATTATGGCGAGATAAATAAGTCAGAACTTTTGGATGCGGCACTTGCAGGAATGATGAATTCTTTGGATGCCGGTTCGGCTTGGATGGGTTCCGAAGATAGTAACTTTAATATTTATTTAGAAGGTAGTTATGAAGGGATTGGAATCGAAATATATAGTAATGACGATGGTGACATTGTTGTAGGTTCAGTTTTCGAGGATACACCAGCGGATAAGGCGGGAATTAAAACTGGAGATATTATTTTAAAGGTTCAAGGTGAGGATGTTCATGGTAAAGATGTTAATACTGTTTCGGATATGATGGCAGAAGGTGAGACGGAAATAACTTATAAGCATGACGATGAAGAGAAGATGGTTAAATTAAAAAAGAC
The DNA here is from genome assembly GCA_018713045.1 of Candidatus Coprosoma intestinipullorum. GTDB lineage: Bacteria > Bacillota_I > Bacilli_A > RF39 > UBA660 > Coprosoma > Coprosoma intestinipullorum. Next base: position 9,630 of record DVFV01000046.1, read on the forward strand.
GATGGTTGAGCTTAAATCAGTTAATTCTTCAATGTTTGATAATAATATAGGCTATATGGAGGTTTCTATTTTTGCAAATAATACGACCGAGCAGTTTAAGAAAAAACTGGGTAATCTTGAAGATAAGAATATGAGAGGGCTGGTTATCGATCTTCGAGGTAATTCGGGTGGCCATTTGACAGCGGCTAGAGATATATTATCGTTATTTTTAGATTCGTCTCATCCTATATATAAGATAAAAAGTAAAACTCGGACGCAAACATATTATTCGAGTGGTAAGGAAACAAAGAATTATGGAATTGTTTTATTAGTCGACGAAGATAGTGCATCTGCATCAGAAATAGTAACTTCAGCTTTGCAGGAGCAATATGGAGCGACAGTGGTTGGGGTAAAAACGTTTGGAAAGGGAACTGTTCAGGAGTTACAGACACTTCCAGATGGACAACAGTATAAATTAACGACGACGACCTGGCTCACTTCAAAAGGAAAGAGTATTAATAAAAAGGGAATAGAGCCAGATGTCAATATTACTTTGAGTGACGAATATATCAAGAATCCTACTTTGGATAATGATAATCAATTGCAAAAAGCCTTAGAAATTTTAGAAGGATAATCATCACTTTTTAGTGATGGTTTTTTAATTAAAATGTCAAGTGCAACTTTTGAAAATCTGTAGATATGGTTGCCCGAGCGGTTAATGCTAATGTTTTATGCCGAGAAAACTTTTGTAGATAGGCAGTATTGATACGTCATACTTGTAGTAACTACTTTTTTAAGTAGTTGCGAAAAGAAAAAGTATTAATACTGGGAACCTGTCTACAAAAGGAAATTGGAATAAATATTATGCATTAACCATTTTTTGTATATTTAAAATTTTTTTTAATATTTTGTCATCTTTAATCTCTTCTTTTAAGGCCTCAATAGGTGTTTTATAATCTAATATTTTTCTTGGATAGTTGTTCATCCAATTAACAGAACTATTTATGTATTCATACGAATAGTCATCTATATTTGTTCCTTTAGGTATAAAGTATCTAAGTATACCATTATGTCTTTCGTTAGTACCCTTTTCACAAGAAGCATATGGATGACAGAAATATATTTTTGTATCAGTATTTGAAATGATGCTTAAGAAATCACTAAATTCACTCCCGTTGTCAGTCGTTAGGCTTTTAATAATTTTACTAAAGTTTTTTCTTAAATAAACTTTTAATTGTTCAACTTTTTTCACAACGGCTTCTGATGATTTAGATTCTATTTTTAAAGCTATTTCAAATCTTGTTTTACGTTCTGTCATGGTAAGTAAACAGCTATGAATACCTTTACTACTACCTATGACTGTATCAAGCTCAAAATGACCAAATTCAAGGCGATTATTGATGCTTTCTGGTCTTCTTTCAATACTGTATTTACGTTTGTTTTCTGGTACTTCTTTCTTTTGAACATCCTTAGTAGGTTTCTCAAATTTTGTCATTCTTCTCATATCGGTTATTTTAACTTTTATAATGCCATATCTAATGGCATTATAAATAGTTGGAACCGATATACTAGTGAACCCATCTTCTAGATATTTTTTTTCTTTATTCATTACACCAACTATAACATCAGGTGCCCATTTTTCATTTAGAATTTTGTCTTCAATATATTTTCTCATCTTTGGATATTTATCTAAAATATAATTAGCTTTAGAAAGGCCTCTTTTGAATTCGTAATCATTTTGAGCTCTATAAGCAGAGTATGGCAAGTTTTTAATTTTACCGGTTATTACACTAATTTTAGATTTAATTCTTTTTAGCTCTCTCGATATAGTTGACTTATGTACACCTATTTTTTTAGCTATATCAGTATTGGAGTACAATCTTTTTCCATTTTCATCTTTCTCATTTATCATAAATTCGATTTTGATTCTATCCTCTTTTTTTAAGTGGTGATATTGATTTTTATCTGTTTTTACTGTATTATCTTTTTTAGACATGTGAATCTTCCTTTCTTTATGAGCAAAAGATATTTTACAGATTCACATGTCTTTTTGCAAGTTGGAAATGTTGCACTTCAAATTTAAAATAACATTTTAGTGATGGTTTTATTATATATTTTATTTTGTGATATAATTAGTGGAGGAGGCCTAGAATTATGCAGAGATTAAAAATAGGAGATAGGCTACAGATACAGTGTTATAAACACGATGGAAAGATTCATCGTGAATGGGATGAAGCTGTAGTTTTAGATATTAAAAAAGATTATATTGTATTTGGTAACGAGCGAACGCTGGTAACAGAGGCTCAGGGTAATACTTGGAGAACGAAGGAACCAGCAGTAATGTATTTTTTTAAGAACGAGTGGTATAACATAATAGTTCAGCTTAAGAAGGAAGGGGTAACATACTATTGTAACATTGCAACACCGTTTATAATCGAGGATAATACGATCAAGTATATCGACTATGATTTGGATTTACGAATTTTCCCTAATGGAAGTTTTAAGATATTAGATAAACAAGAGTATAAGTATCACAAAAAAAAGATGCATTATTCTAAAGATTTAGATATTGTCGTAAATAACGCTTTGTCTGAACTCATTACAAGTTATCAGAAGGGCGATATAATGTTTGATTTAAAGCGTAATTTGCTTTATGGAAAAAAGTATGCAAAACTCAAAGATAGTAGTAATTAATTTGAAGTTTGTGCATATAGTATAGAGGGAATGAAAAAAGTGAAAAAAAATTCAAAAATATGCTTGACACCACTTTTTAATTCTGGTATATTATTCGTGCATTGAGCAAGAGAAAAGATTTGTTAAAAATTGAAATCAAAAAAATTGAAAATTTTGTGAAAAAACTCTTGACTTGATGAGTAGTAAATGATATATTAGTTTATGTTGCGTGAGGAGTGCTTCACAAAACATTTAAATGTCGAAAAAAGTTGAAAAAAATTAAAAAAATCATTGACTTTGACATTTAAATCTGATATATTAATCTTGTCGCTTTGAGCGATAGAATGATCTTTGAAAACTGAGCAAAATGTCAATTCATTTTAATTAGTCGGGAATTTAAATTTTGAATAATATATTTTTTATTGAGAGTTTGATCCTGGCTCAGGATGAACGC
>DVFV01000005.1 GCA_018713045.1 Candidatus Coprosoma intestinipullorum
GTTAAATCTTTGTAAGGTTGATGTTTTTATATGAAAGATTTTGTTGATTATTATGAGGTACTTGGTGTTTATAAGAGTGCAACTTCAGATGAAATTACTAAAGCCTTTAGAAAGTTGTCGAGAAAATATCATCCAGATATTTCAAGCGAAGAAAATGCTGAAGAAATATTTAAAAGAATAACAGAGGCATATGAAGTTTTGAATAATGTAGAAAAACGACATGATTATGATTTAAATTATGAATATTTGAAAAGTAAAAAAGAGAAAAACAACCAGAGCGGTTATCATAGTTATAATTCCGAAGCTGGTAATTATAAAGATAATAATTCTGGAGCTAGTAAGTTTGAAGGTAATGATTCAAAAAATAAAGATAGCTATAGAAAAAGTGATAGTCAAAATAGTGATGGGGCTAAGAATTACACAAAAAATGATATAAATAAGCTTAAGATTTTAAAGATAAAAAAGCAAGTTGTGATTAGTATTAATAGATGTAAAAGATTAATTAAGGATTATACTTTGTTTATTAATTATTCTGAAAAATATGATGTTGTATCAGAAAGTATTAATTATATTATAGCTTTCGATAAATTAAATGAATATTTAAGGAAATTAATAAAAGTGGTGAAAAAAAATAATCTAAAAAATGAATTTACTGCTTTATCTAGACAAATCGACGAGAATAATTTTACTTTAAATAAAGTCAAAGAAGGTTTGATTGAAAATTGTGTGAAAAGCATGTTAAATTATATTTATTTAGCTAACACTTTGATTAATAAAACGGTTAAATCTAACGATTATGAAAAGTATAAAAAGGATATTGATGATCTGGTAAAAAAGATGCAATATCTTGAAAATGTAATAGAGTATGATTTAAAAGAACTTTGGCCTAATGATTATCAAGATACATTTGAAAATTTTAAGAACGTTTTGAATACTTTACGAGATGTTCCTTTACGAAATAAGAAGTTATGTAGTTTAAGGGATGCTGATATGTTAATTTATGAATGCGACGAATATGTGAATAGGTGTATTAAGAATAGTCGCAGTTATGAAGAATATTTAGATGGAATAAGCGAAATTAATTTAAAACTTTTAAAAATGATTGATTATCTTAGAAATATATGTGATGAATTTACAGCTGACAATTTAAAAGAAAGAGAAGAAATAAATGATAAGATTTTAATTCTTGAAAAAATTAGTCTTACTTTGAAAGTTTCTTCATCAAGATATAAATTTATGAATTTATTTTATCAAGGTTTTGTTAAGAAGTATGATGATGAATTAGATGATTTATATGAAGAATTTCAGATACTTAATAAAAAGTATGATGTCTTTTTGAAAAATGCGAATGAAGAATACAGTCGTAAGTGTTTATTAGTTGAAAGTGAGTATAATAAAAGAAAGAGTACTGCCAAAATTGATTATGAAAAAAGAAAAGAAGAATTATATGTTAGATACATTAATATGAAAAATTATGTTTCTGAACAGCTTCAAAAAATAACGGATTATCTTGATGATTATTATGGTAAAATTACTGAGATAACAGACCAGATAAAGGATAAAGAAGAATCATTAACTTTAAAATATAATAGGTTATATAATGAATATTGGGAAGATAATCGAGATATGATTTTGGATGATGTGCAGACGAAAAGAAATAACTTAAACCTTAAGTATGTGAGATTTGAAAAGAGATGTGAATATATTAAGTATTTTTATAATTTGATATGTGAAAAATATAAAAATATGTATTATGAAGCTTGTAATGCTTATTATGATTTTACATATAAATCATTTATTTCTGAAATTGAAATGAATAAGCAAGTAGCTTTATCTAAGGCAAAGAATGAGTATGATAATGCTATTGGTCCTATTAATAAAAAATATTTAGAACTTTCAACAAAAGTAAGGAAGATAACAGAAAAAAAGGATTATGTAAAAGATGTTCAGAAGAAGTTAAAGCTTTAAACTTGATTTTTTACAAATGACAAAGGCAATTTATGAAGCGAGTGATTTAAATGAATAAGAATAGTAGAATTAATGATGATTTTAAAAAAGTCCACAAGGAATATAATGTTTTAGTATCTATTCCTAGAGATTATTTTTTAATAGAGTTTCCTGATACTTTTGATGAAAGTGATATTGATTTTTTAATAGATATTAATGAGAGTTTGAAATGTTTATATGACAAATATGAACCTATATTATTATTTGCTAAAGAGTTATATCAAAAAATTTATGATGCTCAAATTGATGGACATGACGTTAATAGTAAAAGGTGGATTGAAGAGGCATGGAAAGATTATAATTTTATTATTTATCCAATTAAAAAAGATTATCAAGATTTAAAAAGAAAAGCCGATAATATAGGAAAAGTACGTAATGGATTAAAAAGAGTGAAGTATCTTTTTCAGAAATGAAATTGTTTATGCCGATTTTTAATAAAGAAACATATCGTAGACAATAAAATATATTTACTTTTATTTTTTTAAGTGGTAATATATGTTTCACAGGAGGCGAATTTAATGAACAGCGAATTATTAGATAGGCTTATGGCGCTTAAAGATGATATGATAAATGTTTTAGTGAACAAGAAAATTATTTTAGAAAATATTTTTACAAGTATGGATATTAATCAGGAAATTGATGAGGCGTTTTCAACTGAAGGTGTTTTGTTTAAAAAATATTTGAGTTTAATTAAAAATCCAGGTAATAGCGATGAATATATTTTAGAAATTTCTAAAATTAATTCATTACTTAGCGATTATGAAGATTTTAGTTTAGATAGAACATTTTTGATTAATGAAATAATCAGTGAGTACTGCGAAGAGTGCGGGGCAGGAATTCAAGCTTTTGATAATGCTTTTGAAGAAGTTGGGAAGAAAATAGATGAGACTGTAGATAGTAAAATTGACACAGATAAAAAGTTAGTTTTGAAAAGGTGA
>DVFV01000047.1 GCA_018713045.1 Candidatus Coprosoma intestinipullorum
TAGTGTTTTAGTGTTTCCTGTTTTACTGGAATAGATAATGGCTATTTTCATATTTTTATTTTCTCCTTTTAATAAAACCTAATGGATTTACTTAAATATTATAACATATTTATCGATAATATGCTTGGTTATTTAAAGATGATTACAATGTCTTCCTAATAGCTTTTTTATCAATTATAAAATAAGATCAATTTTTCCCTTGGCCCAATTTACAAACTTGCTATTTGTTGTTTAGATAATTATATCATTTATTCTAAAAATAAAAAAGATGGGAATACCTATTTAGATATTTCCAATAAAAAACTAGGATTAAAACCTAGTAAAATAATCAAAATTGGTACGGACAAATAGTATATCCGAAACCTTGGGAATAGTTGATAAACAACTAATCACTAAAATAATAATAACATAATTTTTAATAAATTAAAATTTTTTTTATTTAATTTGTTCACATCTATTTTTTAATACTCTAATTAGTTTTTTATGCAATTGTTGTTCTAATGTTTCATCATTATCCTTTGTTAACGTACCGTTAAAACATAATTCTTGAGATATATCGTTATATAATCCTGAAACTACTTCTGTTAATTCCCAACCATATTTATTAATAATTGGTTTAAACATTTCTAATTTATAATCAGCTAATGTTATAAGTGGCTTGGTAGTACCTAACCATCTCATTGATTCTTCAACAATTGCCTTACCTATTCCTAAACCTCTACATTTATCAGAAACATATAATGTACATATTTTTTGTTCTTCCTCGTCTCTTTTTAAACAAGCCATGGAAATTATTTCATTAACATTTTCAGGATTTCTAACAAATAATATATTTCGTTCATCACCATTTATAGTTGCTGGTAATTGTTTAGTAAAATACCATTCTTTATGTTTTGGGTAATCATCACAAATAAAATCTGTTATCATATAAATTTTTGTGGCAAGTTCCATAAATTCTTCTTCTGGAATAATTCCTACATATTTTTTTAAACTCTCAATATTTATCATATTAGCTTTTCCCCCTCAAAATTCGTTGTTTATGATACCACTTTTTGCCATATTTGTCAATTTATGATATAATACTTACGCAGGAGGGGATTAAATGGATAAAAATCGTAGAAATAGAATTGCTATTATTTCAATAATGACATATTATGCTAGACAAATATTCGATGAAACAAAACTTTATGAATTTAGAAAATCGCCATTAAAAAATGAATTACTTAACAAAAAGATTTACGTATATTCTGCCAAAGAAGATAAAGCAATTATTGGATATTTTAAAGTAAGTGATATTTTAAATGGTAACACAGATGAGATTTTACATGCTACAGGATATGATAAGAGACAAGATGGTCATGAAATAGTTGAATATTATGGAAAAAACAATCCAAATTGCTATGCTTTACATTTATATGATGTTACTGAATTTGAAGAATATTTATCATTAAGAGATATGAGAAGTATTTCAAAAAATGCTGATATGCCACAATACATTAAATTTATTTATGATAATGATCCATTATATGAGGTTATTATAGAATGGGATGAAGCATTCAGTTTAGATGGAAACTTATGTGACAATCCTAGCAAAACAAAACAAATGATATTACAAAAAGCTAGAATGAAAGGAAGAAAATAATATGGAACACGAAATGAAATTACAACCTGAGTATTATAATTTTATACTTAATGGTACTAAAAGAATTGAAATAAGACTTTTTGATGAAAAAAGACAACAAATCAAAATTGGAGAAACAATTAAATTTTTAAAAGAACCTGAATTGAATGAGTCATTTAATGCAAAGGTTATTGGATTATTAAGATATAATTCTTTTGAAGATATGTTTAAAGATTTTGATATTTCTGTTTTATCTGATAAATCTATGACTAAAAAAGAATTAATTGGCGTTCTTGAACAATTTTATACTAAAGAAAAGCAAGAACAATATGGTGTTTTAGGAATTAGAATTGAATTAATATAAAAGATGACAATGAGTTTTATCTCTCAAAGTCATCTTTTTCTTTGTTTAAATCTAAATCTTCAATGTCATCATTATCTAAAACATTGTCTTCATACATATCATTAACAACATCAATATATTTATCATCTTTATCATACCAACTATGAAGTTTATTATGTAAGAAAGATATTAGTTTTTCAAACTTCTCTTTCCAATATTCAAGAGTGTTTTTTAAATCATAAATTTTAGATTTTAAAAATGAAATTTCATTGTCCTTTTCTTTAATCGCATCATTTAAAGTCTTAACTCTTAAATTAAGTGCCTCATTATTTTCAGTAAGAGTTTTAATTTTATTATTATTGTTTTTTAATTGTTCATGAGCATTAACTAAAGTATTGGATAGCGTTTGGATCTTATCATATTCTTTACTTGTATTATTAACTTGTTCGATAAAGTCGATAAAAGAATCCTTATCCTCTTTTGATAAAATATAATTATCTTTATTTAATTTAGAATTTTTTAATTTATCAATTTTATATTTTATATCTTTAGAGTCTTGTTTTAACTCTAAAGATTTTTTGTTTGCTTGTTTTAAATTTTCGGTATTCTTTTCAATTTGTTTTTTCATTTCAATATAGTTATCCATATCAGATACATGAATATCTCTATTTCTACCTTTTTGTTTTTGTTTAAGGGTAGAATCTAAACTATATACTTGATTAAATTCTTCAATACATAAAGTTCTCATTTTATCTTGTAATCTAATTAATGATTCTTTAGTAAATACATCGGATTTACCAACTTGTTTTTCCATACCGTTCTTATTTTTATATTTAATTGGAACACCGACAATATGTAAATGTGGACTTGTCTCATCATAATGAATTATAGCACTGGCTACTTTAAAGTTAGGAACAAGCATTTCTAAATCATCAACTTGTTTTTGATAAACTTCAGACATTTTCTTCTTGAAGTTTTTATCTTTAGTGTCCCAATATTCTTTATCTCCAAGTTCAAGAATAATTTCACAAGCAAGATCTTTTTTCTCATTATTGGATACATTATCAAAATAATTTTCTATCATTCTACTAGGTCTAGTTTGTTTAGAATTATATTCTAATCTTGCTTCTTCAAATTCTTTTAAATATAGTTTTTTAACATCATCTAGTGGAGAAGAAGTTCCTCTTACTATTTCTATTAGTTCTTGGTTATCATCATATTTTCTATAATTATGTTTATCTACTTTTGATAATTGTCTTACATTTTGAATAGCATTATTAGGTAAAGATGTTGTTCCACTTAAATTGTTTTTACCATTTTGTTTAGATATATTTTTTCTATTTTTATCACTACCTAAATGTAATGAATAAGCAAGTTCTGACATAGGTTTCCTCCTTTCTAGAAGTGACCACTCAAATGGTCATTTTGGTTATCCAAAATTTCTAACCCCCTAGGAATTTTGTACGCTAAGCATACAAAATATCCAGTGGGCTAAGGTTTAACACCTTAGAAACCGTTTACTTTATTTCACAATAACCAAAACTTCGTAATGGTTAAAGTTCATAAGTATTAATTTTTAAATTGCTATCGCCACTTTCATTTACTTCGTAAACAAAACGTGCCACGCATTTTAAAAATCTTCTTCGGTAACATTATCTGGTATTGTTTCAAATACATCTCTAATGTTTACCTTTATATCATTTGGGTTATTCTTTGTAGTAAGCATTCCCATAGATAACCAATTCTTATCTCCATTATTATCTTTTTGTAATGGAAATGCTCTTATAGGGACTTCATTTCTTTGAAGTGGTCCTATATCTAATTTTTCAGTTTCTTTATAATAAGTACCTTTGTATAAATTAACTTCATAATATTCGCTTAATCTATATAAGTGTTGCATTACATCTTTAATAGGTAAGTATTCACTATATCTTATATTTGTATCAACGCATACACCATTAAAATCATAAGTAAGTGGTCTTTTTCTATCAATATAACCTTTTGTATATAATTCATTGAAATCATTATAGAATGTACTTCTAAAATTAATTTGTTTAACGACTAATTTTCCATTTTTAGTTTCTAATTCAACATCATCAATATATCTCATAATTATATCTGCTTTATCATCTCGATCTAATAAGTCCCAATTATCATTAAAAGCATAATAAGATATTGGTAATTTAACTTTATTGATAAAGTCCATCTCTCTTTTAAGTAATATATCTTCAGTAGTGAAGTTCAATTGTTCTGCTTGTGAATTTTCTAACAATTTAGAATTAATATCTTTAATCTGATTTTCTATTAATTCCAATTCACTTTTATATTCTTCTTCTGTAAATATTGAATCAATATATGCTTTTCTAATTCTATCTTTTTTGTTATTTAATGATTTTAATTCTTTTTCTAATTCTTGTTTTGGATTATCTACTTTTGATTTTAATACTGGTAAAAAGAACTCATTAACAACATTATCGTATTCCAATATATCAGCAAGTAGTGTTTTAATCTTTTCTTCAATCTTATCTTCTTTAATATTATTTTTACAATTTTCACATCTATAATAGAAATACCATTTATCATATTTAATTTTATGAGTAGCACCACCAGCAAGTATTCTTCCACATTTAGGACATCTTAATTTTTGTAAGAAAATATAAGTTTGAGTTCTCATATAATTCTTTTGATTTTTCTTCTTTTGTGCTTGACAGTTTTCCCATAGTTCTTTACTAACTAATGGTTCAACAACATTTTCATAATATACAGGTTTATTTATTGTTTTACCAGATACATAATCTCCTTTATATAATTCATTAGATAATATTTTCAATATTCTTGTATCTTTCCAATTTGTTTTACCTTGTATTTTTTCTTTATTAAATATATTTGCAATAGTGCTATAAGAATTACCTTCAAAATATAAATTAAATATTCTGATAACTATATCTTTTGTAAGTGGATCAGGAACTAATTTTTTATCAATACGTTTAAATCCAATAGGACAAACTGCTGGAATATGACCTTGTTTAATTGCTCCTGCCATACCGACTTTTGTTCTTTCACTTGTTCTTTCAATTTCATTTTGTGAAACTGACATCATTATTCTAGTTACCATTTTTCCGTTAGCTGTTGTTGTATTAATATCATCATTAGCACATACTAAATCAAATCCATACTTTTCAGAGGTTTTAAGTAAGTTTTCCCAATCATATATACTTCTTGATAATCTATCTAACTTTAAAGCAATAACAGTGTTTATTTTACCATTTTTAGCGTCATCTATTAATCTATCAAACTCTGGTCTATGATTACCTGTTTTAGCACTTATTCCAGCATCTTGGTAATAATCATATATCTTATATCCTTTAAATTTACAAAGTGCCTCTAATCTTTCTTTTTGTTCTGGTAAACTAAATCCTTCTTTGGCTTGATCTTCAGTTGATACTCTTAAATACAAACCACATATTCTTTCTTTGTCTTTCATATACTTCAACTCCTTTTACTAAAAAAAGAGGAGACAATAGTATCTAATTAAGTCTAAATACTACTGACTCCTCAATATAATTCACATTATATAATTTTATTTTATCTTTGCTTTTTATCATGATGTACCTCCATTTCTAGAGAATACCCTCTTTCATTGGTTATATATAATATCATTTTTTCAAGATTTGTCAATTCCCTCTATAGGGAATATATAGTATTTAGATAGTTTTTAAATAATCTTCTAATTCAGATAGTTTAATCTTATTAGATAGATTTTCAATAAATACTTCATTAGAATAATTGAATATTAAGAAAGTTTTATCTTTTATGATAATTCTATTAGGTTCAATATAAGTTAAATTAGTTCTATCTATCTTTCTTATATTACCATTAATGATTTTAGGTGTAGTCTTTGCAAACTCACATATCAGTTCTAATTTCTTTCTTAATGATTCTTCAATAGGTAATTCTTCTTTAATAATATTTACCATAATACCATCCTTTCTTTCGGATGTTTTTTGTAAATACAAAAAACTAATCCATTTCTGAATTAGTTATTTATCAAACTCAAACTATAAAAGTTCGAGCAGAATTCCTTTTGGTAGCGAGAGGGGGATTCGAACCCTCGACCTATCGGGTATGAACCGATTGCTCTAGCCAACTGAGCTATCTCGCCATTTGTGACAACGTTATAATTATAACAAATTCCGAAGAAATTGACAATACTTTTTGCAAAATAGTGAAAAATATGACAATTTTTGTGTTTTTCCTATTGATTTTCTTTATTAAACGTGGTTACAATGTTGTTGTAGTACAAGATAGAGAAGGAGAAGTTTATGTCAGAAAGAAAAATGCAGATTAGTCCGGCTTTAACTGGGTATCCTTACTTAGATAAGCCGTGGAATAGTTATTACAAGGAAGGCGCGATTTCTTTGGAAAGACCAAAAAGAACTGCTTATAAGGAGGTACTAAGTAATAATTTTAGTTATCCTCACGATCTAGCCTTGGAATATTTTGGGGCAAAAATTAATTTCGATAAATTTTTCAAGAATATCGATAAGGCTGCTAAAGCATTTGCTGAATATGGAGTTAAGAAGGGTGACTTTGTAACGATATGTTCAGCTGGTAATCCGGAGACAGTTTATGCCTTTTACGCTCTTTCAAAGATGGGTGCAGTAGTTAATATGATGGCACCGTTCTTTGATAAGAAAGGTATGGTCGATAGAATAAGCGACTGTGAAAGTGATATTTTAGTCGTTATGGATACTTTTTACGATGCGGTTAAGGATACAATTCATAAGTCACGAATTAAAGAGGTTATCGTAATTCCTACTTTGAATTCTTCACCACTTAGATTTGTGTCTAAGAAATACAAATTAGAAGGAGTAAATGACGAAAGATTTTGGAATGATTTCATCAAAGATGGTAAGAACCACGAGATTCCAGAAACGGCTCCTTATGAAAAAGATATGCCACTTGCGATGGTATACTCTAGTGGAACAACTGGAGCGGCTAAAGGAATTTTACTTTCTAATGATAGTTTTCAGAATTCAGCTCAAGCTTATGCTTCTTTACATGTTGATTTATCAAGGCAAAATAAATTTTATCAGATAGTACCACCTTGGTATTCAACGGGGCTTAGTACTTCAATTCATTTACCACTGACTTATGGAGTTTCATTATTTATGGATCCGAGATTTGAAAGAGAAATTTTTGTTAAAAACGTTATTAAACATAAACCTAATTATACGGTTGCACCTACTAGTATGTATGAAGGTTTTTTAGATAAAAAGTTAGTCGGAGATAGTGATTTGAATCATTTTCGTTATCCATTTGAAGGTGGGGAACCTTTGAAGGAAGAACTTGGTGAGCAAATTGAAAACGTGTTTAGAGAACATGGCAGTCCAGCTAGACTTTATTTGGCATATGGACAATGTGAATGCGGGGCAGCGGTAACAACGCAAACGCCAGGAGATGAGTTTACGATTGGTTCTTCCGGAGTTCCGATTCCTGGGGTTATCGTTAATGCGTTTGATGATGAGCATAATAAGCTTCCTTATAATGAAAAGGGAGAGATTTATGTAAATACTCCTTGTAGCATGATAGGTTATTATCGCAATCCAGAGGCTAATGAAGATTATTTCTATGTCGATGAAGATGGAGTTAAGTGGAATAGAACTGGAGATATTGGCTATGTTAATGAAAATGGCGAGATGTTTATATCAGGAAGAGCTAATGATTATACGATGGTCGATGGTAATAAGGTTTATAATTTCGATGTTGAAAATATCGTTATGAGTTTACCAGAGATTAATATTTGTGATGTTTTGCCAAAGAAAAACGAAGATGGTTCTGAGGCACTTGCTTTACACATTGTGTTTGAGGAAAG
>DVFV01000048.1 GCA_018713045.1 Candidatus Coprosoma intestinipullorum
AGTGATTTAAATGTTTACGAGAAGCTTGGAGCTTTAGAGAGAAGTTTTGATGAGGTTACCGAACTTTTTAAACGGTATGATATTCCTATTAATTTTGTTTATAAGGATTACGGAGATTTAAGAAGATACGAAAAAATTTTAGTAAACGTTTTGAAAATTAGATTTTTGGAAAGTGAAAATTTGATAATTGAGGGTGCGGATAAGATTGATGGTGAGATAGAAGTTTTACTTCAAGAGATGATAGATGAATATTTTGGAACAGTTATTTTGTCTAGTGAGGAGATTATAGGTGACAAGAGACTTAATGTGTCTGATGGATTATTTTCATATCAAAAAGGGCAAAAACGATTGACAAAATAAAGTGCTTAAAGTATTATATTATTAAAGGCGATGACCAAGGACAACACTTTTAAGGATTTGTCTTCGAGAGAGTTAGTGGCTGGTGAAAACTAACAGACTTAATTAAAAGTTACTACCTTGATGAGCTGAAAGAGAAAAAGTCTTTCCGGGTTAAACCGTTATTTTAATTAAGTTCCAAGGTAGGATGGTACCGCGAATAATCGCTCCTTAAATTTTAAGGAGTTTTTTGTTTAAAAAATTAATTTCATTATTTTTTGGGAAGAGGAGAGATGGTTTATGATAAATATTAAAGAAGATAAAAGATTAAATCCTTTGAATCACAGCTGCGCGCATGTTTTAGCGCAAGCGGTTTTAAGGTTATATCCGGAGTCAAAGTTGTGGGTTGGTCCAGTTATTCCCGAAGGCTTTTATTACGATATTGATATGGGCGATGTGACTTTAACGGAAGATGATCTGCCAAAGATTGAAAAGGAAATGAAAAAGATTTGTAAGGATGGTAAAAGAATTGTTAGACATGAATTAAGTCGCGATGAGGCTTTAGAAATGTTTAAAGATAATCCTTACAAGGTGGATATTATAAATAATTTGCCTGAATCTGAGGTGATTACAGCTTATAGTCAAGGTGAATTTACTGATTTGTGCCGCGGAGGACATGTAGATACAGTTAAGGAGTGCAAAAACTTTAAGCTTTTAAAGGTTAGTGGTTCTTATTATAAAGGTGATGCGAAGAATAAGGTTTTACAAAGAATTTATGGTGTTTGTTTCGATAGTAAGGAAGATCTCGACAAACATTTAGAGGAGCTTGAAGAAGCTAAAGAGAGAGATCATCGTAAGCTTGGGCGAGAACTTGGTATTTTTATGACTTCGGATTTGGTCGGTAAAGGTTTTCCCCTTTGGTTACCTAATGGGTTTACAGTAAGACATATTTTGAGTGAATATATTATGAATAAGGAGCTTAGAAGTGGCTATGAACATGTTTTTACACCACCGGTTGGAAGTGTGGATTTATATAAGAAAAGTGGACACTGGGATCATTATAAGGATGATATGTTTCCAATGATGAAAATAGATAAGGAAGAGTATGTTTTAAGGCCGATGAACTGTCCACATCATATGATGATTTATAAAAACAGTTTACATTCTTATCGCGATTTGCCAGTGAGAATTGCGGAGATTGCTCAAGACTTTAGATATGAAGCTAGCGGTGCTTTATGCGGTATTGAAAGGGCAAGAGCTTTTACCCAAAATGACGCACATATTTTCTGCACGCCTTCACAAATTAAAAATGAATTTAAGAAAGTTATTGATTTGATTTTAGATACTTATAAAGATTTTGGTTTTAAAGATTATAGTTTTAGACTTTCGCTTAGAGATAAAAACGACACGGAAAAATATTTCGGTAATGATGAACTTTGGGAAAAGAGTGAAAATGAACTTCGTGAAGTTTTAAAGGAATATGGTGTTGAGTTTTATGAAGCTGAAGGGGAAGCGGCTTTTTATGGCCCAAAACTAGATGTTCAGGTTAAAAGTGCGATTGGTCACGATGTTACTTTGTCAACGGTTCAACTAGATTATCAGCTTCCAGAAAAATTTGATATCGATTATGTGGCCGAGGATGGTTCGAAACAAAGAGCTGTCGTTATTCACCGGGCAATATTTGGTTCATTGGATAGATTTGTTGCATTTTTACTAGAAGAGACGAAGGGAGCTTTACCTTTATGGCTTGCTCCAATACAGGTTAGTGTGATTCCAGTAAGTAATGAGTATCATCTAGATTACGCGAGAGAAGTTGCCGAGGAGCTTAGAGCATGCGGAATTAGAGTTCATCTAGATAGTAGAGACGAAAAACTCGGTTATAAACTTCGTGAGAGTGTTACACATAAAATTCCATATGCTTTAGTTTTAGGGGATAAGGAAAGAGATAGTAAAAATGTAAGTTTTAGAAAGTATGGAACCGATGAACAAGGTGTGATGGGTGTAAATGAATTTGCTGAGCTTATAAAAAAGATGAAAAAATAATCATTTTTTTTATTTTTTTATATGGAAATATGATAAAATAGAAGAAGAATAGTAGGAGGGAATTGATATGAACCGCAAAGGATTTACATTAGCTGAGATACTTGGGGTAATTGTTATTTTATCGCTTTTAATGGTGATAATTGTTCCGACTGTTATTAACAGAATAACAGGGACAAAAG
>DVFV01000049.1 GCA_018713045.1 Candidatus Coprosoma intestinipullorum
CATCAGGATATGTTAAAGATGGAAAAGTATATAACTTAGAAGGTATTGAAATAGGGGATTATGACAAAAATAAAATAAATAAAATACTAGATAGTGGAACTATCAAAATATATAATTATAAAAATGAAAACGGAAAATATGTCTTAGATAGTATAAATTCTGATTAATTTCAGAATTTTTCTTATCTAAAAATGTAAAATATAAGCAAAAAAGCCAAAAAAAATCGCGAACCTATTTACAAATTTTCCACAGAATAGTAGAATAGTGGTATAAAATGTATCAGAGTGGGGAAAAGTGGGTGATATTATGTTCATGGGCGAATACCATCATACAATCGATGAAAAAGGAAGACTTACAATTCCTTCTAAAATCAGGTATGAATTAGGTGAAGAGTTTATCATAACTCGTGGCTTAGATGGCTGCTTATTCATCTATCCAAAAGAAACATGGAATAATATAATCCACAAATATGAAAATCTCCCTAATATTAAAGATGCGCGAAACTTTATGCGTTTCTTCCTCTCTGGTGCATCAAGTGCTGAATTTGATAAACAAGGTCGAATTAATATCACATCCCCACTAATAAAATATGCTGATTTAAAAAAAGACTGCGTAATCATCGGTGTTGGTAATAGGGTTGAAATTTGGAGTGAAGAAAGATGGAACTCATTTATCGAAGAAAACGAAGACAGTTTCTCTGAAATCGCTGATAATCTCTTTTCCGAAACAAACTAGGTGAAGTAACATGCATGAAAGTGTTTTATTAAAAGAAAGCATCGATAATCTAAACTTAAAAGAAAACAGTATTATCGTTGACTGTACCTTAGGTTATGGTGGCCATAGTAGTGCAATTTTAAAAAAAATTCCCAAAGGATATCTATATGCCTTTGATCAAGACGAAGAAGCAATTACCTATGCCAAAGAAAGGTTAAATGCAATTGCCCAAAACTATGAAATCATCCATACTAACTTTGTAAACCTTAAAGAAGAAATGGAAAAGAGAAATGTAAACCCAGATGGTATCTTGTTCGACTTAGGAGTATCATCTCCGCAGTTAGATGAAGCAGAAAGAGGCTTCAGCTATCACAAAGATGCCAGATTAGATATGCGAATGAATCAAGAACAAAAATTAAGTGCCTACGAAGTAGTAAATAATTACTCATACGAAAACCTAAAAGAAATACTACTCAAATATGGCGAAGAAAAATATGCTGGAAGTATTGCCAAAGGAATAATAAACAAAAGAAATATTAAACCTATTGAAACAACCCTTGAACTTGCTGAAATAGTTAAAGAAAGCGTCCCTGAAAAATATCGAAACAAATCCCATCCGGCGCGAAAAACATTCCAGGCCATTAGAATCGAAGTCAACGACGAACTAAACGTCTTTGAAAAAGCACTAAAAGAATCTCTAGAAATCATCAAACCAGGTGGCAGAATATGCGTCATTACCTTCCACTCATTAGAAGATAAAATATGTAAAAGAATCTTTAACGAATCAAGTTCACTTCCCCCCGAATTAAAGAAATTACCAATTGTTCCTAAAGAATATGAACCAAAATATAAACTTATTGCCAGTATCAGTCCAACTGATACTGAAATAGCTCAAAACAAACGCTCAAGAAGCTCACACCTTCGCGTTATTGAAAGGAGATAGAGGCATGGCTAGAAATAAAAAGAAAAACTCTCGAATAACCAAAGGCGAAAAATTTCTATATTTTTATGCATCTCTTGCCTTTGTCCTAATGCTAGGCGTAAAAATATTCTGTGGAGCCATGGTTGGTGAACTTAAAATGAGCATTGAAGAAAAGAATTATAAAATTGACTCCCAAGAAAAAACAAACGAAAGCTTAACCATGCAAGTAAACGAACTTACATCATTTGAAAATGTCAAAGAAGTCGTAAACGAAATGGGACTAGCTTACAATAATGAAAATATAGTCGTAATTGATAAATAATGAGGTGATTTTGTGAACAAGAAAGCTAAAAAAATAAATGATTGGAAATACCCAAGAAAAGTTTTTCTTGTTTTTTTAGTTATAATCATTATCATTTTTGTCCGCTATTGCTTCCTCGCTTTATCACCTAGTGTTAACGGAAGAAACATTCAAACCTTCGCTGCCAATCGTAATACTGTCTCTAAAATCTTAACCGCCAGCCGCGGAACAATATACGATGCAACTGGCAACATTTTAGCCAATAACGTCACCTCATACACCTTAATTGCTTACTTAGACGAAAGTCGAAGTACAAAAACTCAAATAAACCACGTCAAAGACATCGATAAAACAGCCGAAGCCTTGGCCGGAATATTAGGAACCGACGCCGAAACCTTAAAACAGATCATGCAAAAAGGTAAAGACCAAAATAAATACCAAGTCGAATTTGGAACAATCGGAAGAAACTTAAGTGAATTAGAAAAAACCGAAATCGAAAACCTTAACCTTCCAGGAATCGATTTTGAAGAAAGCTATAGCCGTTACTATCCAAATGGTGACTTTGCTTCATATATCGTTGGATACGCTAAAACAAACGAATACACCGATAAAACAGGAAAACTAGTAACCTCGATAGATGGAGAACTTGGAATTGAAGCTAAATTTAACGATGAACTAAAAGGAACAGATGGCTATCAAAGCTATCAACAAGATAGATTTGGTTATAAAATACCAGACACTAAAGAAGAAAAAATCGATGCCATCGACGGCAAAAACATCTATCTAACTATCGACTCAAGTATCCAAAGATTTGCTGAAACTGAAATAAAAAACATCGAAAGCGAATACGAACCAGAATGGGCCTTAATCGAAGTAATGGACGCTAAAACCGGAGACATCCTCGCATCATCATCATCTCCATCATTTAACCCTAACATCAGAAACATTGTCAGTTATGAAAACCCATTAGTAACCAAAGTATTTGAACCGGGATCAACCATGAAAATATACACCTATATGTGTGCGATGGAGAAGGAAACCTATAACGGTGATGAAACCTTTAAATCCGGAAGTATTGAAGTTGCCGATGCGACAATCCGTGACTGGAACAATACTGGATGGGGTGAAATAACCTACGACAAAGGATTCGAATATTCATCTAACGTCGGAGTAAGTACGATGATAAATCACTTTATCGACGGTGATGAATTAAAAGATTGCTTTAAAAAATATGGTTTTGGCGAAGCAACAGGTATCGATATGTCCAAAGAATCATCTGGAACACTAGGATTTAAATACCCGGTTGAAATTGCCAACGCTGCCTTTGGACAAGGTATCAATACCACAGCTGTTCAGCACTTAAAAGCCCTCTCAATGATTGCTAACGATGGATATGAAGTAACACCGCATGTCGTTAAAAAAATAGTTGACCCAAATACTGGCAAAACAACCTATAAACGTAAAGTTGAAAAAAGTGATAGACTAGTTAAACAATCGACTATCGATAAAATAAAAGACCTAATGTATAACGTTGTCAACTCAGATGACCCAGAAGCTACCGGTAAAAGATATAAAATTGAAGGCTTCGATGTTATCGGAAAAACCGGAACCAGTCAAATCTACAACGAAAAAACCGGAGGATACCTAACCGGTGACAATGATTACATCTACTCATTTGCCGGCATGTTTCCAAAAGACGACCCAGAAATAATTATTTATGCGGCCGTACGAAGACCAAACGTTGGTTCATCATCAGTCTTAAGCACATCTATAACAAGTCTTATGCAAAATATTGCTAAATACAAAAACATGTTTACAGATGTCACTCAAAATAATAGTTCGGTAACCGCACTCACCTTAGACACTTATACAAATAAATATACAAGCGATGTTACAACTGAGCTTGCAAGTAACAACATCCAAACCGTAGTTATCGGTAATGGTGACAAAATCATAAGTCAATATCCAAACGCTGGCGAAGAAGTCTTATCATACGATAAAGTATTTTTAATAACTAATGGTAGTGAAGGAATAATGCCAGATTTAACCGGTTACTCCCGCTCTGAAGCCATCTATCTTTTGAAAGCTTTAAATATTAACTATGAACTTACAGGCTATGGCCATGTAACCGCTCAAAGCATTAAAGCCGGGGATATGGTTAACGGAAATACCGTTCAAATAACCTTAAGCGAATAAATTTACATTTTAGTAAAGACGTGATAAAATGTAAAACAGGTGAGACGAAAAATGACTAAAGAGAAAAAATATAAAATTTCAAAAAGAAAATTTGTTGCCGCTGTTATCGGTGTAACAGTTTTAACAACCGCTACTATAGGCGTTGTCAGTCTTGCGCAAAGTAAAACTGAAAATGAACCAAACATTTCATCTTATACCATTTCAGATTATCAAATGAAAATTGAATTTCGTAAAGCACTTGGAACCGACACCTTAAATAAAACATTTGAAAATTCGGGGGTTCCATATAAAACTGAAGAACAATTATATCCCAAAGGTTATGCTAACATGAAAGGTATACTTCCAGGAACCGAGCCTGATTATAAAAAGCCAGTTCCTAAATATTATCCAGCTGTTACTCCGAGTAAAGAAGAAATAGACGCATTAAAAAGTGCAAATCCAAACGCAGAATACTTTTTAATAAACGAAGGGTCGAATCAGTACGTTATGTATGTTGTTCAAGACCTTACAACAGAAGAATGTATAAACATAATTCAAAACTTAAAAGATACAGGCGAAATACCTGAAAATTCTGAAGTCACTGTAACCGGCGATAGCAATCAGTATAACTATGCCACAATTGACCCTAAAGGCAAGACAAAATAAAAGTATCATTTCGATACTTTTTTTGAATTCTCAAATATTTCGTCAAGT
>DVFV01000050.1 GCA_018713045.1 Candidatus Coprosoma intestinipullorum
AAATAAAAGATGAAGTAAACAGAATAAATGATGAAAATTATTTTGCAAACTTTATATCAGTAGAAGAGGACGAGAGAAAAATCCGTAATACATATTATGCCAATGGTGTTGAAGAGGGTGAAGCTCACGGAGAAGTTCGTGGCAAAGAAAATGCTTTAATTGAAATAGCTAAGAATTTGCTAAAGGTTGGGGACAGTATTCAAAAAATATCAGAAGTAACTGGTCTTTCTAAGGAAAAAATTAAATCTCTTCAATAATATTTTATATGAAAACACAAAAAACCTTTGTTTTTTTTTTTACTCTATATTATTTGAAAAAAAGTTATATTTATAATATAATTACAAAGGAAAGGAAAAGAAGTATGAAGTGGAAAATAGGAAACGTTGAAATAAAAAATCAAGTTGTTCTTGCCCCGATGGCCGACGTATCTAATAGTGCCTTTAGAACAATTGCCAAAGAAATGGGAGCCGGTTTAGTTGTCGCTGAAATGGTCAGTGACAAAGCTATATGTTACGGTAGCAAAAAGACAATAAATATGCTTTATATGACTGATTTTGAACGTCCTATTTCCCAGCAAATCTTTGGTTCTGATAAAGAATCATTTAAAAAAGCGGCTAAATTTATCGAAGACACTATGCACCCAGATATTATCGATATTAATATGGGCTGTCCAGTTCCAAAAGTCGCAGTCTCTGCCCAGGCTGGAAGTGCCCTATTAAAAGACCCGGATAAAGTTTATGAAATAGTTAAAGCTGTCGTTGAAACAGTAAAAGTTCCCGTAACCGTCAAAATAAGAAGTGGTTGGGATCAAAATCATATAAACGCCCCTTTAATTGCTAAAAAATGTGAAGAAGCTGGAGCCAGTGCTATTACTGTTCATGGCAGAACTAGAAGTCAAGGCTATAGTGGTAAAGCTGACTGGAATATTATTAAACAAGTCAAAGAGACAGTCAAAATTCCGGTCATCGGTAACGGTGACATTAAAACACCAGAAGATGCTAAAAAAATGCTTGAAGAAACAGGCTGTGATGCCATCATGATTGGTAGGGGAGTGTTAGGAAACCCTTGGCTCATTAAAAGAACTGTTCATTACCTAGAAACCGGAGAAATTCTCCCACTTCCAACCTTTAACGAAAAAATAGATATGATTATCAAACATTTTAATTATCTACTCAAAATTAAACCAGAAAAAGTCGCTCTCTTAGAAATGCGTACTCAAAGCTGTTATTACCTAAAAGGCCTAAAAGATTCAGCAGAAGTAAAAAAACAAATATTTATGACAAATACTAAAGAAGAATTTTTAAACGTAATTGAAAACTATCGAAAAGAAGGTGAAAACCATGAACATATATAAAAAGATATATAAAGAAATAAAAAAAGCCAAAACAGTTGTTTTAGCTCATCATATTGGCCCCGATCCTGATGCTCTAGGAAGTTCCCTAGCTTTAAAAGAAATAATCTTAAATAAATTTCCAAACAAAGAAGTCTATGCCGTTGGGCATCCGACATCTAGATTTAGTTTCTTAGGAAAATTAGATAAACTTCCAGAACTAAAAGGAAAAACTCTATTAATTGTTACCGATACTCCAGACCTTCATCGCATCGATAGTGCAAATCCTCAAAAATTTTTTAAATCCATCAAAATCGATCACCATCCATTCATCGAAAAAACATGTGATTTAGAATGGATAGATCCAGAAGCTTCATCAGCTTGTCAAATGATTATTGAACTCGTATCTAAAACCAGATTAGAAATAACTCCCAAAGCTGCCGTTTGTCTATTTGCCGGAATTGTCACCGACACTAACCGTTTTATGTTTGAATATACAACTCCTAAAACATTCAAACTCGTAAGTAAAATGCTTGAGGAGACAAACATTGACATTAATAAAATATATAATGAATTATATCTAAGACCATATAAAGAAATAAAATTCGAAAACTTTCTTTCATCTAACTTTACTATTACTGAAAATGGCGTAGCTTATATCAAAGTAACCGATGATGATTTAAAAAAATATGACGTTGACGTTGCCACTCCCGGAAATATGATCAACAACTTTAACTTTATCAAAGAAATATTAGTCTGGGCGACATGTACTGAAGACAAGAATAATAAAATATTTAGAATCTCAGTCAGATCAAGGGGTCCTGTAATTAATCATATTTTAGAACGCCATCACGGAGGTGGTCATAAATTTGCCAGTGGCGTAAGACTTCAAAATAGCGAAGAATTTGACGAAATAGTAAAAGATTTAGATGCAATAACTAAACAATATAACGAAAACTAAAAAAGATGTGTTCCCGCACATCTTTTATCTATAAATTGGACCCCAAAATGGTGGATATGGTCTTGGTGGATATGGTCTTGGTGGATATGGTCTTGGGGGATACATCGGTCCCGGACCTGGTCTTCCTGGTCCATAGAAAAACGGAGCCACTAAACCACCTGTAATCCCGCCTAAAATAAATGGACCTAAAAATCCACTAAGTCTCTCATCATTTCCATAATACACATGATTTCTATATGGAACCCTTTGCTGAGCACTATAATAATACATATTATTCACTTCAACTGCCTCCTCTAAATTATGATATGAAAAAAGACTAAAAGTGTGAAAAAAACTCTATAAAAACGCATATAATTATCTGGGTGAAAACATGAAAAAATTTTTTCAGATTATTGGAATCTTAACCTTAATGGTCGGAAGTTTTATCTATA
>DVFV01000051.1 GCA_018713045.1 Candidatus Coprosoma intestinipullorum
AAAAATGTAGATAGACTAGCTGATTAAGGATACTCCTTTCTACATTTTGTTTGGCATAACCATTATATCACATTTTTTAATTATCAGTCATAAAGTTTAACACAGCCTTTAGAAAAAAATTTTTTAAAAAAACATAAATTTTCTCATTAAACAAAAAAAGAATACAATTTCTTGTATCCTAATAATCACCATTTCTTCTTCTGAGGAATGCTGGAATAACTGTATCATCATCATCTAAACCGACAATTTTACTTATACTATCCTCTTCTTTTTCCTCGTTTTTCTTATCAAAACCAGTTGCGATAACCGTTACGATAATCTCATCAGTGAAGTTTTCGTTGATAACCGCACCGAATATTGTATTAATATCGGTATTAGCTGATTTTCTAATAGCCTCAACTGCCTCTTCAACTTCAAATAAAGTTAAGTTAGGACCACCTGTAACATTGATAATCGCATCAGTTGCACCATCGATACTAGTTTCTAAAAGTGGGCTTAAAACAGCTTGATTAGCAGCCTCTACAGCTCTATCTTCACCAACACCCGCACCAATACCGATAAGGGCATTACCACGTTTTTCCATAACTGCCTTAACATCGGCAAAATCCAAGTTAATAAGTCCAGGACAAGCGATCAAATCTGAAATAGATTGAACACCACGTCTTAAAACATTATCAACTTCTTTAAATGAATCTAAAAGAGGTGTTGATTTATCGATAATCTCTCTTAATCTATCGTTTGGTACAACAATTAAAGTATCGACATGTTTCTTAAGCTCTTCAATACCTGCTAAAGCTTGATTCATTCTTCTCTTACCTTCGAAAGAGAAAGGTTTAGTAACAATGCCTATTGTAAGTGCACCCAAATTTTGAGCAATATCGGCAATAACTGGAGCAGCTCCAGTACCAGTTCCACCACCCATACCACAAGTGATGAATACCATATCTGCACCTTTCAAAGCTTCTTCAAGTTCTGTTTTAGATTCAAGTGCGGCCTCTTTACCAATTTGTGGATTAGCTCCTGCTCCAAGTCCATGAGTAAGCTCTTCACCGATTTGAATTTTATTCTCTGCTAAGGAATTATTTAAAACTTGTGAATCAGTATTAGCGACAATAAACTCTACTCCTTCAACTGACTCAATCATACGGTTAACAGCATTGCAGCCACCACCGCCAACCCCTATTACTTTTATTTTTGCAAGTTGATCCATTTCTACTCCTATCATTCGTTTTCCTCCTATTCACCAAAAAAGTAACCAAATAACTTCCCTAACATAGTTCCATTTACACTATCCGGTATATCTTTTGCCGGCGATGAAACTCTATCCATCTCATCTTCACTTAACATCGAATAATCCAAACCCTTAAGCTTCAGAGTGTTAAGGAAATAAATAATATTACCAATAACTGTGCTGTATTTATTATTTCTAACACCTATTAATTTTACTTTACCTTTACTAGCAAGACTTCCAAAATTGTCTCGTAAACAATATTCAATATCTAGCATATTACTCATGCCACCAGTTACTATTATATACTGAATTGGCTTACTTGTTAAGTCATCGATTTCCTTCTTCACAAGTTCGAGAATGCCATTAAGCCTATCTAAAACAATTTGTGAAACATCTTTTTGACTAATCATTATTCTCTTACCTTGAGCATCTAAAGTCTCATATACATCATTAACCCCAGCATTTCTCGTATGCGCTAAAGCGAAAGTTTCTTTTACTCGTCTAGCTTCCTTCAAGCTTATATGATAAGTATAAGCTATCTCCTCGTCGATATCCTTCCCTCCAGCACCTATTATCTTAGTTCTAACTGGAATGCTTTTGCTGTAAAGACTCACGCTTGTAATTTCCGCTCCAAGATTCACTACAACACCTATACTCTTATCAATATTATCATTTCGAAAAATACTAATATCACTTTCCGAACCAACTGAAATATCAGATAGTTCTATTCCAAGGCTTTCAATCACACTTGCAACTGAATAGACGTTTTTCTTCGGCGTTGTAACCATCATCGCTCTTCCAAGTAATGTTTTAGCTGGAAAACCTTTAGGATCTTTCATTATCGTTTTCTCATTTATCCTAAAATCGATTGGAACGACCGTTACAAACTCTTCATTAGGTAAAAGACCTTGCTTAATTCCCGCCTTATAAGCTCTCATCATATCTTTATTTGTAATCAAATCACCTTCAGGCTGAACCGTTGCTTTTACAATCTTATAATCAGCATTGTGACTAGGGACAGTGGCAATTACCTTTTCGATTTTTACCCCAAGCATGTCTTGAACTTCATCTACTGCATTCATAATTGAATTTTTCGCAAGTTCAGGGTCGACGATAAGTCCTCTTTTAATTCCTTGTGATGTCATACTGACCGCCGCAAGCAAATTAAGATGGCCTAAATAAAGTTCGCAAACAGCAAGTTTAATCGTATCGCTACCGAGATCAATACTTGCATATACATGCTTCATACCATCATCCTCCTACAGTCTACATGTAATTATACTATATTTTTTCAAAAATGAAAAGAGAGTGTAAAGAAAAAATGAAATTTTAATATTTACTCTTGACTAAAAAAGAAACTAATTACTTAGCTTCTTACCTCAAAATATTCCCCCGAATCTAAATACAAAGTTCCCTTTTTATTATCAAACTCTTTAATTATATCCAAATAACTATCGATTTTATCAAAAGTATCCAAAGTCAAATAAACATAATTACTATCGTTCATCACGAGGAAAAACCTCTCAGTATCGACCTCATTTGGATCATACCTAATCTCCGAAATTCTTTTAATAATCGCATAATCCGTTTTAGAAATAGCCTTTAAAAGCTTACTATAAATCTTATCAGGTACATAATTTATAACCGTTGGTACCGGAAAATTATCCGAAACTTCAGTCTCATCAGCTAAAATCGTCTTCTCTTTTGGCAAATAGTAAAACAGTGGCAAATTCTCATCGACATCGATTACAACTTGCGTAAACCATCTCTTATAAACATGAGCTGACTTAATATAATCATCATCTTCAAGTCTATTTTCAATCGTCATAGATGAATTTTCAAACGTACTTGGATAATCATCCAAACCAGCCATTTTTATAATCTTCCAGTCACTATAAAGAGTATTACCCTTGACAATAACATTGCTCACCTTTAAATCTAAAATCAAAGAAATACCAAATAAAATAGCTAGTAAAATTACTATTAAAAACAAAACTCTAACTAATTTTATCCGTCTTTTTTTCTTTCTCTTAGCCATTACTATCACCTTATTAATTCTTTTATTTTATTGTAAATAATATCTGCGCTTCCCTTTATCTGCATACCTTTTAAAGCTTTTTTCATCTCTATCCTCTTATTACCATCCAAAAGAAGCTTATCGACCATTGAAACCAAAACTCCATCCTTTAAATTAGCTTCCTCGATCATCTCTGCTGCTCCTTTTTGAACCAAATCTAAAGCATTATAATATTGATGATTATTCGCAACAAATGGCGATGGAATCAAAATACTCGGAACCTCTAAAGCTACAATTTCACTTAAAGTTGAAGCCCCAGCCCTTGAAATCATTAAATCTGTCCTCTTCATTATCTTTGTAAGACCCTCATAAAAAGGAAGTATCTTCACATTATCAGGATATTTTTCGGCCTTAACCTTATCATAAGAACTCTTTCCACTTATAAATAAAACTTCATAATCTTTATTTTTAAACCCTTTAAGTTCACCCATTAAATAATCGCTGACTCTTCCAGCTCCAAGCGAACCCATAACGATTAAAACTAGTTTTTTACTAGAAGTAAGACCAAATTCTTTTTTATCTATAGGTAAAACATTAAGTGCATCTTCACTACAAGGATTGCCTGTTAAAACCGCCTTCCCTTCCGGAAAAGACTTAATACTGCTTTCGAACGAAACCCCAATCAAGTCACTGTATTTAGCTAAATACTTGTTACTTTTTCCAGGCAAACTATTTTGCTCGTGTAAAAAAGTTTTATAACCGAGCTTCTTCGCACTTACAATAACTGGAACCGTAACATATCCACCAACTCCAATTACGATGTCTGGATTAAAATCTTTTATAAGCTTCCTGCACTTTTTAAAACTTTGCATTAAACATTTTACTGTCTTAAAATTCTTCAGCAAATGTTTTTTATTAAACCCATACATCTCGATAGATTCAAACGGAATTCCTTTACTTGGAACAATATCCTTCTCCATCCTGTTGTGAGTTCCGATATATAAAAATTCACTATCAGGCTCTTTTTCCTTGATCTTGTTAATAATAGCAAGAGCTGGATAAATATGACCACCAGTTCCTCCGGCACTTATAATAACGCGCATCCGCATCACATCCTTACTTAATTATATCACACCACATTTTCTTTTCAAAGCAGTTTAAAAACATTAAAAGTAAACCTTTGTCATATTATATTAAATTAAAGAAAAAAAGAAACATTAAAGCTTTCTATTCCATTAACTTAAAAATTTTCATCATTGACATTCATAATTTCTTCACATTATATAATGCATTCTTCCATCATATTTATCTAAATCAAAAAAACGTTATAGTCTCTATGCCATAACGTTTTAAATTTATTTAACATCAAAATCATTTAAAGATTTTATCTCTTTATTCACAAAATCTATAAAATTTGCATCACCTTTATTTTTTTCATGTTCCTTTGAGAAAAACTTTGCTGCATCAAAATAATTTACTTTTCTAAATGACGCCTTTGGATAATCATTGTAATTGCCCACTTTCATCTTTTCTTGAACACTAAAATCATCCATTATATTTTCAAACTTATCTTCCATGTAATTTCCATATGATTCTGTAAACTCTTTTTCATTTCGAATAGCCACATATACTCTCTCTTTTCTATCAAGTAAATCGTTTAAAGAACTAAGCAAAACCCCATCGAAATTATCTAAAACATAAGTAAACTTTTTATCTAAACTAGCCACTTGATCTATAAGTACATTTCCAAGCCTCTGTGATAAATCATCACATATTATAAATATCGCACTCTTCTCATCTAAATTACTCAAATCAATATCGTTAAAAGCTAAATTATTGAGTAATTGTTCCTTAATGCAAAACACATTTAAGCGTTGGTTTATAACCGAAATAATACTACTTTTAGTCTCAGAAGGTGCGTATACCGTTCCAGACCCAGCCATATAAATAGTATCAAGTGGATCTAAATTATCAAAATAATTTTTTACATCTTTTCCCTTATCTTTTGTAGTCATACTCAAAAGAACTTGTACACTATATAAATTAATTTCATCTTCCTTAGCCTCTTTAAACAAAATCAAAACTAAAGAAACAAAATAATTAATACTTGCATTACTCCAGAAAGGATCAGAATTTTTATTGTCGTCCCTAAAAATTTCTGTCCCAAGGTCTCTTATAATTTCGGCTGACTTATCTTTATTACCTTCTTTATAATATTTATAAGGTAACCAAAGTGGATTAAAACTATTACTCTTATATGCATCCTTTAAATTAAAAACTAAAGACTTATAACCTCTCTTATCTAGCTTTTCTTTAAAAGTTTTATAGTACTCTTCCTTTTTATCCAATATAATTAAACTCTCACCTTCATCGATTATCTTATCTACCTTTTTAAATAAAATACCAGTCGTTTTTAAACTACCCGTTTTCCCAATAATTAAATTTGTATTCATCATTCTAATCACCCTTTCAATTGACTTCTAAACATGTCTATCCTCTTTATTTTCCCTTTATAATCATTTATCTTATCGATAAATTCATCTCTTTTACTAAGAAAAATATCATCTGTTAAATTATCTATATTTTTCCTAATCTCTTCTAAAGAAAAACCTAAATCTTTAAGTTTTTGAATTAATTTAAGTCTCTCTATTTGTTCATCGCTATAATACCTATAACCCGTAAAAACATCGACTCTCTCAGGTATTAAAAGACCAATATCCCCATAAAAGCGTAGTGTTTTAACAGAAGTATTAGTTATTTTTGCAAAATCACCTATCTTATATAGCATTAGTATCACCTGGATTAATTATACATTTCTTCTCCTTTCTAAGCAAATTATAACCCTACCCCAGACTGGAAAGTCAAGTACTAAAAAAGACTTTAAATTTTCTTTCTTAAAGTCTTATTTTTACTTCTTATTATCTCTTTTGCCATCTCTATCGTCATATTTTTTGATAAAGCCTCATCCTTAAGCGCAGCCCTCATAATCTTTTTATATACTCCATTATAAAATCTAGCCATTTCATCGCCATCGTCCATTATAATCATCTGACAAAAATCAGAACTATTTTTAACTCTCTCACTCGCATAGTCATAAGCAATTCCTCTGCTATTGATCATCGCTTGTAAAGTTACATCTTCATTATCCTTATATCTATCACTCGCATACCTAAATAATCTTCCATCCACTTTAACTGCCTCTAATGTTAAAGCATCGCGAAAATCATCGTTAATATACTTGAAAATATAAGGCTCTTCCTTCATCATCTCCCTCGTATATTCAAACGAGTTAAATATCTTCTCCCCCGCATATTTAAACATCTCGGGATTACACTTTATCACCATATAAGCAATCTCTTTATCATTTCTATACCCGTCATCTAAAAACTTAAAAACAACTGAATTTGTTTTAACCGATTTTATTATAAAATTTCTATCATCTTTAAGCTTGTCACCTGCATATAAAAATGCTTCCCCATCGGTTCTTATTGCCCGAAGCATAAACTCCTCGTCGCATCTTAAAATTTTACTTATATATTTTAAATCTTCCGCATTCATTTCATCTAGTAGATGAAAAATGTATCTCTTATTATTTGTAATGCCTACTCCAGCATTCCTAATTAAATCACTTATTGCATCACTTACGTAATAATTGCACTCTCTTCCTAAAGTACCAATTGCCTTATCAAAAAATTTTGGATCATCTTTAATTTCGTTCGAGCACATTTTAAAATTCTCTGGATTATCCTCGATCATTTCTAATGCCTTATCTCTGTCTACTATCATAAAAACCTACCTCTCTAAGAAAATTATAAAATAATAGTTTTACCCCTGTCAATCATTTATCTCAAATTACTAGCTAAACTTCTTTTAAAAAACTTTTTATGCATAACCCCAAAAATAAATAAAATCACTAAAAAGTTGAATATAAAACTCAAAACCAAAACATGGACATTTAATATCAGCCGAGTATCATCGAAAACTAAGGCCGCACATTCATATAAAAATCTATCTGCTAAAAATATAAAAGGCACGCTGTAAATGAAACCTCTTAAAGCAATGTTTAAAGCCTCATATCCTAAAACTTTAAAAAAGCTAGTAAACCCTAAACTCTTTAAAAGTGAAAAATACTTCACTCGAAAGTCCATACTCAAAGACAAAATACTTATAACCGAAGACAAAAAAACCATCCAAAGTAACAAAGTCATGCCATATAATACAAAATTAATTCCCAAAATTAAATTATTCGTAATCTCTCTGGCCTTCTTCGCATTAAAATAACTAAAGGTTTTATCTTTTAAATAATCATCAATATTACTTTCCGTATTTAAAATCAAATTATAACTATCCACCTCACATACCGCATCAAAATTCTTTTCATCCAAATTAACCACTAAATTACCCGCTTTAAGTTTATCGTTAAACCCAAAAGGAATTTTATCACTTAAAACTAAATCATAATAATTTCCGTTTAACCCTAGTGTGATAGGTCCTTCAAATAAAGATTTATCGACTCTCTCAAACTTCTCGCCCACTTCTTTAATATCGATTACCCTATTGATAACCTCATCTCCGCCAAGATCAGTTACCAAAACACTGTAATAACTACCATCTAAATAACTCTCTAAACTACAACTTCGAAAACTCACCATCTTTTTGACATTAATATCTTTTTTGATATAACTTAAATCCTCATAACTACTTATGCTAACGTCGTAATCTGGACTAATCACATAATTTGAAGTGCCATATTTAACATAACTCAAGAAACTACTAAAAACGCATATTAAAAAAGTCAAAATAAATATCGAAACAGTAAGTGGCCTATATCTTTTTCTATCTCTCTCAAAATTTGTTAAAGCAAAATAAATTGGTATATTCTTATCAATCTTATAATTTATCTTCTCTTGGGCTGGACCCTCTTCTCTAAAACCATCCATTATCTGATATTTTCTAAGACCCAAAGCCGCGAAAAAGGCTGAAATTAAACTGACGCCTAATATGAACAAAATAGAAATAACGATAAAACTTAAATTAAATCGAATCCTAATCTTACCTTGAATTATTTCTCTAAGTAAATCGTTCAAAACCAAAATTATCAAATTCGTAAACAAAACAGCTAAAACAAAACCAATTAAAATACCAAACAAACTTAAAATAATTCTCTCAATCAAACTAATAGAAATAAGATTTCTACTATCAATTCCAATTGCCCTCATCGTAATAATATCTCGCTTTCTGTGTAAAAAACTTACTCTAAATGAATTATAAATTATAAAAAATACAGAAATCGAAATAATCAGTAAAACAAAAATCAATATATTTTTAATAACCCTCAAGTAGTTACTCTCACCTATTCCATAAAGTGAAAGTAATTTTGTATTATAAGTAACCTTGTCACATTCATGCACCTGGCATAACTCTTCGGTTTTATCGTACACCTCTGATGGCTTAAAGTTTAAATAGTAATCGCCATTTTTTAAATATTCATCGTATCCCTCTAACTTTCCTTCAACTATAACTGTATAACCATCATAAACATCTATCGCATAACCATAAACAGACGAAAAGACAAGTGAAACCGTAAACATCAAAACACTTGCTAAAATAATACTTAGCAAACTGATTACAAGCTCTTTTTTATCTCTTAGTCGGCTTCTTATTAATATTTTTAACATTTTTCTCATCCTTGATTATTTTCCCGTCCGCCATCGTAATTACTCTACTTGCCCACCTAACAAGTTCCTCGTCGTGTGTCACCATAATAATTGTCTGTTTAAATTTTTTGTTATATAAAGAAAGCAATTTCATAATTTTTTGTGAACTTCTACTATCTAAATTTCCAGTTGGCTCATCCGCCAAAATAATTTTAGGCTTGTTTATAACCGCTCTTCCAATTGCCACCCTCTGTTGCTGACCACCTGATAAATCGTTAGGTAAAAAATCCTTTTTCTCTAAAATATCTAAAGTTTTAAGTAAACTATCCATCTTCAAATCAGCTAAACGTTTTCCATCGAAAAGCGCCGGTAAGACGATATTCTCATAAACTGTCAAAGACGGAATCAGATTGAAAAACTGATAAATAAAGCCAATATTTTTCCTTCTAAAAATCGTAAGTTCTTTATCACTTAAACTATATATATCCGTATTGTTACAAAAAACGCTCCCACTATTTGGTTCATCTAAACCACCAAGCATATGTAAAAGCGTACTTTTACCGCATCCGCTTTTACCTAAAATTATGACAAACTCACCCTTCTGAACCTTTAGATTGATATTATTTACAGCTGTAAATTCTTCACTGCCATTCGCATATTTTTTTGTTAAATCCTTCGTATTTATTATTTCCATAAAAATACCCTCCTAATAAACACATACTACATTCATCTTCGATTTCCTTTTTTTTAAAGAAAAAAATTTAAAAAAATTGTATTTTTTTAAGTAAAAACGATAAATAAACATAGTTGTATAACTTCTAGTTAATTTAAGTGCTTAAAAAAAGAGACAATTTTAAGTCTCAATTTTATCCTAATGCCACATCTAGCACCATCATCAAACAAAATCCAAAAGCAAGCCCAATCGTTCCGATATCTGTGTGTTTGCCATATTGTGAAGATGGAATAAGTTCTTCGGTCACGACATACATCATTGCCCCAGCCGCAAACGCAAGTAAATAAGGCAAAATTGGAACCGCTAAACTCGCTCCTAAAATCGTTAAAGCCCCAGCTACCGGTTCAACCAAACCTGACAAAATTCCATAAACACAAGCTCTTTTCCTTGAACTTCCCGCATTTCGCATTGGCATCGAAATAATCGCTCCTTCGGGAATATTTTGAATCGCCACTCCTATCGTCAAGGCGATTGCCGCATAAATTGTAATATCACTTCCCGAAATAAGTCCGATTAAAACAACACCAACTGCCATTCCCTCAGGAATATTGTGCAAAGTCACTGCCAAAGCCAGCATAGCTGATTTCTTAAGTTTGGTCTTCGGTCCCTCGGCCTCTGTTTTTTCGATATGTAAATGAGGAATTATATGATCGAGTAATAGTAAGAAAAATATTCCTATTAAAAATCCAACTAAAGCTGGAACCCACTTTACCCCCGTGCTCATATCGATTGCCGGAATTAAAAGCGACCAAATTGACGCCGCCACCATAATTCCTGCTGTAAAACCTAAAAGAAGTTTTTGCGTTTTCTCTCCAAGTTCCTTCTTCATAAACAAAGCTAAAGAAGAGCCAAGACAAGTACCCGCAAATGGTATTAGTAAACCTATAATTATAATATATTCATCCAAATCAAATTCTCCTTTTCATAATAAGCAGAGAATTTAGTATCGAAATAAGTGTCACCCCAACATCTGCAAACACCGCTAAAAATATACTTGTAAAACCAAACACTGCCAAAAAAAGCATTAAAAATTTAAAACCTAAAGCAAAAATTATATTTTCTTTAACTACTCTTTTTGTCATTCTTGCAATCTTAATTGAAAGTGGTAACTTATTTAAATCATCGTTCATCAAAACTACATCGCTAGCTTCTATTGCTGCATCGGATCCGATACAGCCCATCGCAATTCCAATATCTGAAAGTTTAATGACAGGAGCATCGTTAATTCCATCGCCAACAAAAGCCGTAAAATTTTCTTCTTTAATCTTATTGAGCCTATCTACCTTATCATTAGGAAGTAAATTCGCATAATACGTCTTTATCTTAACCTTCCCAGACACATCGGAAACAATATCTATATTATCACCAGAAAGCATAATCACATTATTAATTCCGATTTTTGCAAGATTCTTCGTAAGATCATAAGCCTCTTCTTTAATATCATCGCCAATTACGATATGTCCAAGACATTTGTCATTTAAAACTACATACACTAAAGTTCCAACATCGCCATCTTTTTCGTATTTTATCTTAAATTTTTGAAGTAACTTCTCATTACCAACTAAAACCTCATC
>DVFV01000052.1 GCA_018713045.1 Candidatus Coprosoma intestinipullorum
CTAAAGTAAACCTGACATTTGAAACCGTCAACCTAAGCTTATATGGTAACCAAATGCCAGAAGAAAAAAACGAAGCTGAAGAAAAGACTGAAACAACACCTAGTGAACCAGAAACAACTAAAGCACCTCAAACATCAACCGATAATTATTCGGCCTACCTTGAAATCGAAAAAATAAACTTAAAACAAGGTTTTTATTACATCGGTCATCCAAACAACAAAGTTGATAAAGGAATTCAAGTAATTAACCCATCCGATTGGCCAGATGTCGATGGTGGAAATCTCATTTTAGCCGCTCATTCAGGAACCGCCTCTATAAGTTATTTTAAAAATTTATGGCAATTAAGTAATAATGACACCGTAAGTGTTTACTATAATAATAACAAATACACCTATCAAATAGTAAATATATATACAGTACCTAAAAATGGACAAGTAGCCATTTACCGTGATACGAATAAAACATGCATCACCCTAATAACCTGTACTAAAGACAGTGATACTCTCCAAACTGTTTATATTGGTGAACTTATAAGTAAAGAAGGGATATAAATGATAAAATTTGAAACCGATACGTTTTTTGATACCCTGATAAACATTTTCACAGGATCTCCTAGTTCATTCCTGTTCATCGTTCTCGGCATCATCTTCACACTCGCCATGATTATCAACATCAAGAAAAACAAAAAAATTGGCAAAACTCTATTCATAATCGGTTGGCTATTTATAATTTCATTCATCATCATAAGATATAACTCTTACATTGGTCAAATATTCGATAACCTGATAAACCAAATATTCATGCAAATATTCTTTCCAAATCTCGCAACCTATGTAATCATCATCGTTATCACCAATGTTATCTTTTTGATTAGTATTAACAAAAAAGATATTAAAAATCTAACCAAATTTATAAACTCCATCTTCTTCATCATTATCATGGTCATGATGATTTATACTCTAGAACAAATAATTTCAAATGATATAAACATCTACAACACTGAAGAAGTCTACACCAATCAAAACGTTTTAGTTCTAATCGAAAGTACAACTATCCTATTTACAATTTGGATGATAATCCTCTTAAGTAAACTAGCTATTTCTAAACTAATCAAGAAAAGCGATGAAAAAATCAAAGAAGAATATAAAAAAGAACAAAAGCCAGAACTAGAAATCAAATCAGAACCTATATTTAAGCAAGCCCCTACTGAGGACATTGAAACCCTAAATCTCGGCAATGATTCATCAAAAAAAGATTCCGATGATATCGAAACCTTAGATCTTTAAAAGCTAACTAAAATTAGCTTTTTTTTATAAAAAAATAAGAATATAAATTCTTAAAATTTTTTGTGGAAGAAACTTGAAATAATTAAAGCTTCAAAAACAATATAAATAACAATATATAAAGCCATAAATATTCCTTCAAAAGCTCCCAAATTAAGACTGTTTAAAATAGATGGCACATCTGACGGAATAAAATTGAAAAATCCAAACGCATCATCGCGAAGTATCGTCGACTTTAAATAAGTTACTATTCTAAGGAATATATCTACTATTACGACAAAATAAACTGCCGCATAAAAATTCTTAAAAAATACAATAACTAAAATAAGACCTAATAAAAATATTATAAACGGTATACTCATACTTCTAACATCCTTTCATACTCTAAAGAAAAATCATTCAATTTATTAACATTATAATAATTTATCGTTATAATTCCCGTATCCGGTAAACCTCTAAATAAATAATAATTACTTAAATCTAACTTAACCATATAAACTACTCCATCCTTCTCATAAGTTTGAATCGTCACATTGTAGTTCGTTGCCTCTGTTAAATCCTCACTCTCATTACCTTCATAAGCCCTTATAAAGTTAGAAAGAGGAACTAAATAAGTTTTAACTCCATTATCTTCGATCGCATTTACCTGACTAACTAAGTCGTCGATAACTGAAAAAGTCAGATTAAGCTCAGAAATATTCATATCTTGAACTTCTAAACTGTTTTCATTTACGAGATAAATACCATTACCATTCTTATAATATTTACCATTATTAAAATAGAAAATCATTCTATCGTCGTAAACCTCACCGAAGATAGTTTTTAAATTATCTCTATAAGTAAACTCATAATTTGTTACCTCTAAAACCTCATCTTTAACAGGTTCACTTTGAATCTCATTAGATGACATTGTACTTCTTACAAGTAAAACGGCCACCACTAAGAAAATCATCCAAAATCCAAGACTTATCAAACTCCGAGTCTTTGGATTAGCTCTAAGTTCCTTATATTTTTGAACATACTTATTTTCATTTATTTTCTTAAACATCTTATCTCAAAATTTTTCCTTCTAATTTTTCATGATAACCATTGATAAAATCTTTAGCCGCCATTTTCCTTTTACCCTCAAGTTGAACTTCTGTAAACACAACCTCGCCATTACTTGTTTTTACTCCAAAACCATCGTCGTAAATTCTCGTAATCTCGCCATCAGTTCCCAAATCATATATTCTCTCGCCCTCACGGCACTTCCAAACCTTTAAAATTTTGTCGTCTAATATACAATAAGCACCAGGCCAAGAATTAAGACCGCGAACCTTATTAACAATCTGTCTCTTCGTCTTCGAAAAATCGATGTGCTCATCTTCCCTTGTAATATTAAAACCATAAGTAGCCTCAGCCTCATCTTGGCTAGTTCGCGAGTTAGTACCATTCAAAATACTAGGAAGCGTCTCCAAAAGTAAATCTCTACCTAAAACTGAAAGCTTATCATGTAAAGTTTCTGCTGTATCATCATTACTTATCGGAATCTCTCTCTGACTTATAATATCACCAGTATCCATTCCCTTATCCATATACATAATTGTTACGCCGGTTTTACTAAAACCATCCATAATCGCATGATGAATTGGGGCTCCGCCACGTAATTTAGGTAAAAGTGATGCGTGAACATTTATGCATCCAAGCCTTGGAATTTGTAACATCTCAAGTGGCAAAATCTGTCCATAAGCACACGTAATAATCAAATCAGGTTCTAAAACATTTATATCCTGTAAAATATCTCTAATCTTCTCTGGTTGTAAACACAAAATATCGTTGTCAAATGCGACCTGTTTAACCGGTGAAAAAATAACCTTACCATCTCTTCCCACCTTGCGATCAGGCTGCGTTACGATTGCGCGAACCTTATAATGTTCCATAATTCCTTTTAAAATAGGCACACTAAAATCAGGGGTTCCCATAAAAATAATCGTTGGATCTTTCTCTAATTTTATATCCTCAAAGTTCATATCATCACCCTATCATTCATTTTATCACAAAACACACTAAATAACTATAGTTTTGTCGGATTTAAATCGATTGAAACAGCTACTTTACCCCCTGCATATTTTCCTAAAATAAACTTAAGAGGATTTATAACCTCAATTGTTTTTTTATACTTGATAATAATATTCATATAATAAACATTGTTAACTTTAGGAATCGTTGCCACTCCTGGACCTAAAATAATATTATTTCGAAGATTATCTCTTAAATAAACGGCAATCTTTGAAGACTCGTTTTTTAAACTCTCGTAATTCCTTGAACTTATCTTGACCAAAGCTAAATTATAATAAGGTGGATACTTAAGTACCTTTCTTATCTTCATCTCTTCATTATAAAACATCTCATAATCGTTCTTGCTTGCTGCAACAATACTGTAATGGTTCATGTTAAACCCTTGTAAAATTGCCTCGCCATTTAACTTAGCTCTTCCAGCCCTTCCGACAACCTGATTCAAAAGCTCAAAAGTTCTCTCCGCACTTCGAAAATCGGGAATGTTTAAAGAAGTATCCGCACCAAAAACTAAAACTAAAGTAACCTTTGGAAAATCAAGACCCTTGGCAATCATCTGAGTTCCTACTAAAACATTATACTTACCCTCTCTAAACTCATCGACAATTCTCCGGTGTGCACCCTTACTATGTGTCGTATCCGTATCCATTCTTATCGTTTTAGCCTTTGGAAATCTCTTTTGAAACTCTTCTTCTAACTTTTCTGTTCCCATGCCTAAGCTGTTTATATTTTTACTTTTACAAATCGGACAAACATATAGTTTTGGCACCGTATAATCACAATAATGACACCTCATCATTCCTTTGCTCTTATGATAAGTAAGCGGAATATCGCAGTTTGGACACTTATGTGTAAACCCACATTCCTTGCAACTTATAACCGTTGAAAAACCCCGCCTATTTAGCAAAACAATTATCTGTTCATCACTATTGAGCCTCTCGTTAACCTTTGACACTAAAATATCCGAAAACAAACGGTTACCCTTCTTAAACTCTTCCTTCATATCGACTAAATAAACCTTAGGCATCTTTTCATTAATTCTCTTTTTCATCTCGAGTAACTTATAAATTCCCATTTTTGCTCTAGTATAACTCTCCACACTAGGAGTCGCACTACCCAAAACAACTGGAATACCATAAGTTTTTCCCCTCTTCAAAGCGATATCTATCGCATTGTATTTAGGATTACTATCTTGCTTATAAGAAGCCGAATGCTCCTCATCCACGATAATTATTCCTAAATTTGTAAAAGGGGCAAAAACCGCACTTCTCGCACCTATTGCAATCGAAACTTCACCTCGTTCGATCCGTCGCCACTCGTCATACTTTTCACCTTCTGAAAGCCCACTATGTAAAATTGCTACCTTATTTCCAAAATAACCTCTAAACGTATCGGCAGTTTGCGGAGTTAAACTGATCTCTGGAACCAAAACAATAGCTTCCTTACCTTCCTTTAAAACATCCAAAATCAATTTTATATAAACAAATGTTTTCCCACTTCCAGTAACTCCGTGTAATAAATATGGCTTAAATTTGTTTAAATCGATTTCCCCTATAACTTTCTTTTGATCAAAAGTCAACTTAAAATCCTTGACCTCTATCTTCTCATCTTCTGCAAAACGATAAACCTCTTCTTTAACTTCTTTCAAATAACCCTTATCTATAAGTGCTTTTACCGCTGAAGAAATCTTTATAGCCGAAGACTTTAAAACCTTTCCATTTTTCTTAACATAATCGTAAACCTCTTTTTGTTTTTCTCTTTCCGGTTCATCTTCCCTATCTATAACTACATATGTCGCATATTTTTTATTAACCTTCGTCTTAACCTTGGCCTTTAAAGCTCTAGGAAGCATCGTCTGATAAGCCAAAATAAGTGGACATAAAGTTTTTAAACTTATATACTTACCAAGCTCCATCATCTCTTCATTTATAACCGCTCTCTCGTCGATTACCGAAACAATATCCCGAACTTCATAATCAAAATCACCATGATCATAAATTTTCATTACAAAACCTTCGATATTTCTCTTCCCAAAAGGAACTAAAACCCTCATTCCTGGACTTAAAACCATCGAATCTGGAACTCTATAAGTAAACATCTTTTCTAAATCCTTTGTTTTGACTTCAACTAAAACATCTGCGTACATACTTTCACCTTTACTTATTATAACACGAACAACTGTTTTATCAAACAAAAAAACCGGTAAAATGTAATTAATTTATGATAATGTCATAGTATAAATAACTTTTGATTATGTCATAGTTATGAGGTAAA
>DVFV01000053.1 GCA_018713045.1 Candidatus Coprosoma intestinipullorum
GTCATCAATATAGATTCCAGGTCGTGGCCATAGCTCGTTATCAAAATAAGCTAGTGTAACTCCATACGATTCAACAAGTTCTTCAATAGTCATAGACTATCTTCCTTTGCTAAGTAATTTTTATTTTCTACCTTTCAAGTAGATTTCAATAATGTTTGTAATTGCATCGACGTCTTCATCTGTGAG
Organism: Candidatus Coprosoma intestinipullorum; assembly: GCA_018713045.1. Taxonomy (GTDB): domain Bacteria; phylum Bacillota_I; class Bacilli_A; order RF39; family UBA660; genus Coprosoma; species Coprosoma intestinipullorum. Next base: position 187 of record DVFV01000053.1, read on the forward strand.
GGGTTTACCATCGAAGGTTTTGGCGTTTCTTGCCATTTTACGTAAATCTTCAGTAGTATATTCTGATGCAGTATCATCAGAAGCAATTCTTGGATTATCAGTGCGTCCCAATAGATAATCTGTAGACACATTGAAATAGTCGGCGATTAGCTGTAAGCGTTCTGCAGAGGGTTTTTTATTTTTTATTGTATAGATAGAATTTCTACTCAATCCTAGCTTTTCTTCTAGAGCTCCTAGTGTAATTCCTCTAGATTTAGCTAGTTCTTTAATTCTTTCGAATGTTGAAAACATTGATTTATCAACCTTTCTAAGCATTACGAAAAAAATCTATAAAAAAGTTTGTAAAATCACTTGACTAATTACAAACTTTAGTCTAGAATATAATTTGTAAAGCGAATGAATAAGCGAAACAAAAAACGAAGATAAAACTAAAAAATAAGTTTGGCGACTTTGATTATCAGTATTTATCAAGTGTTTTGTTAGTGATTTTCTTATACATTGATTTTAGACTATAGTTTGTAAAAAGTCAATAATAAAGTGTAAAAAAATTCACAAAAAAATTCGCTTTACTATTTTAAAGAAAGGAAATATACAAAATGAGTCAGCAACATAAAAAATGGATTGCTTTAGTCGAACAGCGATTGAAAGAGAAAAACTGGTCGAAAGCAGATTTGACACAAGCGGTTGGTTTACGAAGTCAAGGCACTATTACTGATTTGCTTAAATCTGGTAAAGGTAGTGTTGATTTAAAACTACGTGTTTCTAAAATTCTTGGTATTCGTGAACCGTGGGAAGAATTTGAAGAAAATTAAAAGGAGCAAACATGAAACCAAAACGTTATCCGTATAGTGGAAAGAAAAAGCAACCTCATGAAGAGATTGCTATCAAAGTAAATGAATTAAAAGCTGATGTAACTTCGGTTACTTCAAGAACGAACCAAATTTTTAGTCAAATTGTAGGTGATACTAAAATTTCCGTAAACAACAATGGTATAGAACTAGAAGCACCTAAAATTATTGTATAGGCGTTAAAGAACCATCTGGTTCTTGACGCCAGCGCCAGTTGGTATCGACAGAGATTTCTTCTGCTGTTTGCTCAATAGTGAGCACTAGTCCATTTGGATAGGTTGTACGCGCTTTAATGAACATTGGTGTTTGTTCTAACACTTCATATTTAATATCTTCATTTTTAAATCCAAATTGTTCAAGATTGATTTTTAGATGAACCATATCTTTCTCCTTTCCATAATATTTGACTCTCAGGAAATCGCTTGGTTTGGTAGTTAAAGTTTTTTACCTGATTGTCACATCTATATTATAGCAGAAAGTAGAATTAATCACAAGATGTAGTGAGTAAAATTAAAAACAGATACAACATATTGTGGTTTGGTGAAGATATGTGGAAAAAATTAAATCATATTTTGATTGAAAAAGGAATGACAAAAAAAGAACTTGCGGAAAAAGCAGGAATTAGTAAAAACACAATCCAAAACATTCGGAATAGTAAAATCTCATTTCGAAATATGGTCAAAATCGCTGACGCTTTAGATGTTAGCTTAGATGAATTTAGAAAGGATAATACATGAAAAGCCAAAGTACTATCGTTTTTTACAAAAAAGGCTTCAAAAGAATATTTCTTTTTGAAGCCGACAGCATCGATGATATGTTCCGAGCCTTTAAATACGATGCGTTCAAAGACAAAGAAGGTAAAGCATATTTTTTAGTTGATGGTGTTGAGATTAAATTAACAGATAGCTAAAGCCCGAGAGTTTTTAACACAATCGTAGAAGCAAGTTGTTGGAAAATGGTTAAAGAAGCAGAACCGACTGATTTTATAATTTTCTCTTTAGTTTGGTTAAAAACAGTTTCGGAACGAATATCATTTAATAATGCGTGACCCGACCAAGTTAAATCAGTGAGAAATAAAACAGTTGTGCTGTTATTGGCGGAAATTTTCAAACCTATAACATATTCTTCTTGCAACAATTTTAAAGCGTTATATTGAATTTCGTCTTCATTATATTTAGACAATTTTTTATAAGATTTGAAATTCGCAAGAATTAGCTCATCTTTACGATTTGGGATTTCTTCGATTGTTAGCAAAACATCTCTAATGCAATCATAATTTAATTTCACGATAATCACCTCCTTTCGAGATGATTATAACAAAAAAAGCCACTGAGAAATCAGTGACTTAACAAAAATACTTAACTAGATTATATCACATTTAAAAGGAGTGTGCTATGCCGAAAGCAAATATAACGCATAAAGCTGTTGGCGACGACGAAAAAGGCGAATGGGGCAATTATGACCACT
>DVFV01000054.1 GCA_018713045.1 Candidatus Coprosoma intestinipullorum
CCTTTAAGTACTTGCATACCATCACCTTCTATCATTGCTCTTCACTATATCACGAATAGTTATATTTGTAAATAACTTTTTGCAAACTTTTTTTACTTTTACAAAGCAAATTCCTAGTAAATAAAAAAATAAAATGAACATAAAGCTCATTCTATTTAAATTACTTATCCTTGTTTAATGCGTCATAAGTAATCGCAAATATTGCTAAACCTACTAGTACTAAACCAGCCCATAAGAATGGATTATTATGATTATTTTCAATCCATGTTCTAAATGGTTCAATCCATTCATTTAACTTATCGACAAAAGATAATATCATTTTATTCCACCTTTCTTATACTTTTATGACCTTTCATAATTTTCTTAATTCCATAAGGATGACTAAAGGCAATTGTCAAAATATTTCCAATTCCAACGACAATACCTTCGCCATAAACACTGTGAACAACTTTATCGCCAACGTTATATGTCGCACTATCGTCAAACATATTTTCTTTATTAAATACTTCTACCTCTTTATCAGGGTCTTTTTCTAAATATTTATCTTCTATTTCCGAAATAAACCTACTTGGCGCATTCACACTAGTATTTCCATAAATCATTCTTCTCTTCGCATTGACTAAAGTTAATGTTTTTTTAGCCCTCGTCACCGCCACATAGCACAGTCTTCTCTCTTCCTCAAGTTCATCGTCGTCATATAAACTGTTATTGTGTGGGAAAAGACCTTCTTCAAGACCAATTATAAATACATGATCGAACTCTAAACCTTTAGCTGAATGAATAGTCATTAAAGTTACTACATCACTATTTTCATTATGCTCAGAAATATCGGCAACTAAACTAATTTCGTCCAAAAATTCATCTAAAGCAATAATACCATTATTTTCTTCGAAATTTTTCGTAATAGATTTAAATTCTTCCAAGTTTTCAAGTCTAACTTCGGCCTCGATAGTCTTTGTCGCCTCGAGTTCCTGCCTCATACCTGACTTATCTAAAATCAAATCGACAAGTTCAGTTAAAGATAAATTTTCACTTTCCTTCTTTATATCTTCGATTAAATTTTTAAATTGAAGCTCTTTGCCAGAATCGATTGCCTCATATAAACTTGTTCCGTTACTTACAGCCTTTACACTTAAATTTTCGATTGTTTTCGGACCTATCTGTCTCTTTGGAACATTTATTATTCTAAGTAAACTGACATCGTCATGTGGATTATATAAAAGTTTTAAATAACAAATTAAATCTTTAATTTCTTTTCGGTTATAGAAATAAAAACTTCCGACAACCTTATAAGGAATACTATCTTTAAGCAAAGCTTCTTCCATATTTCTCGACTGAGCATTCGTTCTATATAAAACTGCTATACTACTCTTCGGTTCCCCACTATCGATTAACTTTTGAATCTCATTCTTGACGAAATTAGCCTCGTCTTTTTCATCATAAGCCCGGTGATAACGAATCTTAGGACCATCCTCATTTTGCGTCCACAAATTCTTCTCTTTCCTCTGCTTATTGTTTTTAATAATATCATTAGCTACATTTAAAATATTTCCAGTCGACCTGTAATTCTCTTCGAGTGGAACTATCTTGGCATCTGGGTAATCCTTTTCAAAATTTAAAATATTTCTAAAATTGGCCCCTCTAAAACCGTATATTGACTGATCGATATCTCCAACTACACATATATTCTTATACTTAGCTGAAAGCATTTTAATCATCTTATACTGAGCCTCATTAGTATCCTGATACTCATCGACTAAAATATATTTAAACCTCTCCTGATATTTTTTCAAAATATCAGGATTTTCCTTAAATAATTTTATCGGTAAAAGAAGCAAATCGTCAAAATCTAAAGAGTTGTTTTTAGCTATCTTCTTTTCGTATTTTCTAAACACTTCCAAAACAATCTCTTCGTACTCCGAATTGGCAAACCTACTGTAATAATTAGAATCCATAAGTTCATTTTTCGCACTACTTATCTTATTTCTAATCGCCCGTGGATTATAAACCTTTGGATCCAAATTCATATCCTTCAAAATTCTCTTGATAATAGTTAAAACATCATCACTATCTAAAATCGTAAAATTCTTGTCAAACCCAAGCTTATCATAATTTTCCTTTACAAGTAAAAGCCCAAAAGAATGGAAAGTTGATATCTGTATTCTATAAGAATCAGACCCCAGCATCTTATGGACTCTCTCCTTCATTTCTTTTGCTGCCTTATTTGTAAACGTAATTGCCAAAATATTTTCCGGTAAAACATCTTTCTCTAAAACTAAATAAGCAACCTTAGTTGTTAAAACTCTTGTTTTACCACTACCTGCTCCCGCTAGAACAAGTATCGGACCATCAGTTTCCATGACTGCTTCTCGTTGTTTATCATTAAGTTTACTTAAGTCCATATTACCACTCCTATGATAATTATACCATATTTTAAAATTTTTTCTCTAAAAAAAAAGGAAATCGAAGATGAATGTACTATATATATCTATGAGGAGGTGATTTAAACAAATTTAAATGATGCAACACGTTTTATCAAGTATGAATGAGGTAATAAGTAATAACTATGACTCATCACATAAAGCTCTTGATATCGTAAGTGGTGACCGCAAGGAAACAAACATAATATCTTTAGAAGATGGAACCGTCGAAACCGTTGTCAACAACACCAAAGGTCCAAACCATAATTCTAAAGGCCTCGCAACCTATGGTAACTTTGTAAAAGTTAAACAAACCAATGGAAAAACTGCCCTTTATGCGCACCTTAAATATAACTCGATCAAAGTAAATAAAGGACAGTATATAACCAAAGGAACTGTTATTGGAACCATGGGTGAAACGGGCAATGCCTACGGCCGTCACCTTCACCTTGAAATTGTAAACGAAAATGGAACCAAAGAAAATCCAATCGTCTACTTACAAGCCCCAAGTGAAGAGCAAGATGAACAACCCGAAGAAGCTAAACAAAACTCTCAAACTCCTTCTCTTGAAAATACCGAAACAACCTCAACCACCCCACAAAACGTTGAAATTGATTCGAACTCCAATTCAAAAATTTCTACTTACCAAAATACAAACACTACCACAATCTATTTAAGCAATCAAAATTATAAACATGGATCAATTGTCGACGCTTTAAAACAAATCGGTATAAATAGTTCATATAGCTATCGAAAAAGTTTAGCTCAAAAAAATGGTATTCAAAATTACCACGGTTCATACTCACAAAATGTCAAAATGTTAAACCTTTTAAAACAAGGTAAACTAATAAAAGCCTAAAACTCAGGCTTTTATTTTTTTAGAATTTATTATATAATCAGTCAGTTTTAAATACCTATCACTATAAGCATAAGCTTGAGGTGGATTAAAACCATAATCTTCCTTTAAAAATTTTAAAGGAATAAACTTATCTAACTTATAAACTTCTTTTATCTCATACGCATATTTGCTCTTTTTATCCCCTCTATTAAATTCGTCATTCCCTACTCCCTTTTTTACTATTTTATTAGGGTATTTTATAATCTCACCTATCTTAATTACATACCTAAGCTCACAAGTTGGAAAAGATTCGTAGACAAACAATGTGTCAACTCCCTTTTTCGGAACGTAATTTCTAAACTCATAAGTCTTCTCGCCCCTAATTATCTTATTTAAATGAATAGGTTTAATACTAATATAAATTGCCTTCATAAAATCACCAATATTATTTTAATCTTAAAAGCTTCTTAACCTTTTGAACATTTCTATTAACTAATCTAGATAATAAAGGTTCATCTGAGATAGCGCCTTTGTTATACTCATCTATTGCCTCTTTAACTGTCAAATCATATTGCTCCCTAGCCATATTAACTTTCATATCGCGGTCTTGTTTTATATTAGAAAACTCTCTATCTATTTCATCTTTAGCACTCTCATACCTATCAAGATAAGGTTTAACCTTATCATCATATTCCTTCTTTACCCGGGAAATCTTATCATTGTATTTTTTTCGTATTTCATTCATCCTTCGTTTTCTCATAATATATATACTATCTCTTAAGTAACTGTATTCTTGATGACTCAAAATAAATTCTATTTTATTTTTAAAATATTCATCTGCATATTCTAAATCTTTTTCACGCAAATCATTTATGCGCCTACTTTTTTCAGATAAAGCCCTTCTCGCACATCTCTCCACCTTATAATATTCTCTTTCGAGAGGTTTTACCCTTCGAACATATTTCTCTATAAGTAACCTCTCTTTTTCTTTAAATTCCTTATCTGCCTCTGCGCATGCCTTCTCATAAGCTTCTTTTGCTGAAGAAGAAGCACTTTCAAACCTGTTTTTCCTCATATCCATTTCCATTATACATTCCTCAAGTTCATTGTGAAACGTCGAACCATTATAATTTTCCATATTCATTTCCTTTCTGAGTACCTTCTATTATATACCAAAATTGAAAAAATAAAAAATAATTATTTAACTGGACCTTCAGTAATAATTATTTTTACGAAACTCACTAAGAACAGCTGATCCATAATACGAAAACCTTAACCTCTTTTAAAGCTTAGGTTTTATCATCATCTCACCTCAAACTTTCTAACCGGATTAAAAGTATCTAAAGATTTATTTTCTCTATTATAGACAATAAGTCCACCATCATATATCGCATAAACATCCTTTTTACATTCTAAAGCAACTTTCTCTAACTTATTTAAATAATTTTTATTGTTAATCGTATGAACATCGATATAAAAATTACCATCGATTAAACCAAAACCATCATAAAAAGCAAAATATTTATAATAATTATTTTTAGCCGTAATAAAATATCTTCTAAGTTGCAGTTCACATCCCGCACTTTCACCAATAACTATCTTTTTAGTATATTTTAATACATAAAGTAAATCCTTATCGTGAACCACCTTACTAAACATCATTTCAGGATTTCCACCCGGTAAAAATATAACATCCACATCTTCTAAAATTTTTAAAAGTTCATCTCTAGACTCTCTATAACAATTACAAATTATAATATTCTCATCTCGTATATCAAGCATCTTTAACGCGCCAATATATCTTTGATATCTATTAGTATCTTTTGAAAAATATTCATTATCAAACCTTTCCGCATCAAGTTCAGTAGGAAAAGCCCAAGGTAAAATAGCTACCTTATAATCATCCTTAATATATTTCTTTATTACATCTTTGTGATTATCAACACCTTTTGGAAAATCACTAAAAAGTAAACTATACATAAATCACCTACCTACTATATTTTTTTATAAGTTTCTTTGCTTTAACCGTTTTAACTTTATCTCTCCACTTGTCATTTGGTAAAAAGAAATCAATACATTTTCTAAAATATTACAATTATATTCTTTAAAAACTCATAAATTTTCTAATATTTAAAAAAATTTAAATTATAAATTGAGTATTACATATTTTTTTTCTTTTTATAAACTTTGTTATTTGAACAATTAAGCTGCACATAAGAATTTAATTTAGTAAATATCTCATCTATATTAAAATTTTCTAAAATTGTTTTAAATCTGATACCATTATTCGAATTAAAAACCAAATTATAAAAATTTTTATAAAATTGTACTAAATCACCATCTTCCTTTATTTTATTTATAAAATTATTCACATTTTCAAAACAATCATCTATAGAAAGAACATTTACAAAACACTCTGGTAACCACCCAACAATATTCCAATTCTTATAAATGGGATCAAGATTTTTTCCATTTAAATAATTACACAATCTATCATCCATATTTTTTTTATCATATAATCCAAAACCTATTTCCTTATTCATATAATTTTTTACTCTAATGCTGTCATCATTAAACCCAACATCATACAATCGAAAATTATCTTTGATTAAATTAATGGTGACGTTTTTCTTTGTACTAACCACTAAAAAATCTAAATCATTATAATCATTATATTTTATAAAAGAGCCAACTAAAGAAATTCCAATGATATTATCATCATGCAATAACAATTTTACTATTTCGTCAATTTTTTTATTTTGATTACTCATTGATTATATCAACTTTTCCATCAACAAACTTATAACATGTATTCACATAACGAATATCTTCATTACATATTCTAATAGCCGAATTGTTTGGAACTCCTATTATTTCATGACCTTTTGAATTTGTAAGTGCTTCATTAAATTGTTCACCATTATTTATATCAAAATGAGGATCAATGGTAATATTTGTTATTCCAAGTCCATCATAAAATAATGACTTATCATAATCATCGTCTTTTGAATAATATGATATTTTTCCTAAATTCATCGCTCCCGCACTAGCTCCTAAAATAATTCCATTGAACTCTTTTAACAACTTATCATATCCATTATTATTAATATATTTAATTTGTTCAAAGGGATCACCGCCTAGAAAATATAATACATCTGAAGACTGTATAAATTTACTTCCAGTTTCTATATCTACACGGTTATCCAAAATATTAAACGTTTCTATTTCAGAAATCTCTCTTAAAAAATTTTTCACCCCTATAACTTGTCCGTTACCATTTATATACATATCATTTTTGGCAAACGAATCTGGTGAAGAAACAATAAATGTTAAACTTTTAGTACCCTTTAAATCGTTTTTCAATTCGTTTCTAATTTTTTCATCAAACCCATTTACTTTATCAGGTCCACTCATTAGATATATTATTTTCATATTTTCCTCCTCATATAATATATTAATTAAATAAAATTTCAAAAATTTTTTATTCTTTATAAAAATATATATTCATACAACATAAATCACCTACCTACTATATTTTTTTATAAGTTTCTTTGCTTTAACCGTTTTAACTTTATCTCTCCACTCGTCATTTGGTAAAGATTTATCATTTGTAATTATTTTAACTCTATCTCTATTTTGTAAAATTGTATCCACTGGAACATATGTATCGTTAACCGTCGCACTTACAATAGTATTTCCAATATCTGCTCCCAGTTTATACGCAAAATCGATTGGCGTACTTCCAGCTGGAAGTTCAACTACATCACCCTTATAAGTATAAACATAAATCGTCTTATTAAAAAGTTCTCTTTTGACGTTTTTTACAAACTCCGCATTATCGTTAGTTAAATAATCAATATCCTTAATAGTTTGGAAAAACGGCAGTTTATTTTTAAGATCCTCCTGCATCTCGTATTCCGCATTGTGTTTTTTAATATCCCAGTAAGCCGTAAGTCCATAATTATCTATTTTTTCCATATCGTAAGTTCTTATTTGAAACTGAACTAAATGTCCCTCATATCCAAAAACTGTCGTATGAAGTGACCGATACATATTAGTTTTAGGAAGCCCGATATAATCTCTAAATTTACTATTAAGTGGGGCAAATTCATTATGCACAAGACCTAATGTCCTATAACAATCATCCACACTGTCTGTCATTATTTTAATCGCAAGTAAATCGTGAATATCGCTCATTTTCTTACCCTTAGAAAGCTTTTTATAAATTCCATAAATACTCTTTATTCTTGTCATATAATCAAACGGAATACCATGTTTATTTAAAATAGCAGTCATATCTGAAGCCATCTCTTTAGTAATCTCTGTCGCCTCAGGATTCATCTCACTAATCTTATCCTCAATACTCACATAAGCATCATTTTTTAAATAATACAAAGCCAAATCTTCAAGCTCTGATTTTATCTTATAAGCTCCCAAATTATAAGCAAGTGGAACAAATATTTCCATCGTCTCTAAAGCATTCTCTTTCTGTTTAAATTCGCTTTTATATTCTAAAGTTCGCATGTTATGAAGTCTATCAGCAAGCTTAATAATTACAATTCTCACATCCTCTTGAAGACTTGTAATAATCTTTCGCGTATTAGTCGCAACTTGTTCTTCTCTAGAAGAAAAATTCATTTTACTTATCTTAGTAACCCCATCTACTAACTTTGCGATAGTCTCGTTAAAATCAGCCGCAATTTTTTCCTTGCTCATACTAGTATCCTCAATCGTATCGTGTAAAAGACCCGCACATATCGTATCTGCATCAGCCTTCATTTCCGATAAAATAAAAGCGACAGAAAGCGGATGGACAATATAATCCTCACCACTCTGACGCTTTTGACCAGCATGAAACTTATTCGCACAGAAAAATGCCCTAGATATAAGTTCTAAAGATTCATCATCATTTATATAACTCTTAACGTTATCCATTAAATCTTCATAAGTAACCTCTCTCATAATCTCGCCATCTCCCCTAAGTATATTAATCATAAGTTTACTCTTTTTTTATTCCAAGTTCAAGAGATTATGATAAAATTACAATCATTTCATTCTATTCTTCAAGTAACCAGTCGATAACATTTTTATGAATTATACCATCACGTGACAAGTCAAATTTATCCATCGTAAGTACATATTTCGGAAAATTATCCTCAATTTTTTTATAAACACCAAACTCTCTATCGATAACCCTTTCATCAGAAAGTACATAAGCCACTTGAATATAAATCTTCTCATTAAAACGTGTTGCCACAAAATCAACTTCAGCATTTTCTGCATTACCAATATTTACATTATAACCTCTTGCCAAAAGTTCGTTGTAAACGATATTTTCCAAATAAGCACCTATTTGTTCTCTTTTACCCTCACTCAGAATATTAGTAAAACCCAAATCAGTTAAATAATACTTATATTTACCTGTAAGAATTCTTTTTCCTCTTATATCATATCTTTCTGCCTTTGAAATTAAATTAGCTCTTATAATATAATCTAAATAATTATATAAAGTTTCTAAAGAAACATTTCTAGATTCACTTTCAAAGTATCTCTTTAAATTTTCAGGAGAAAAAGTCTGTGATGGAGTCGTCAAAATATATGTCACAATTCTATTAAGTAAATCTATATCTTTAATATTAAATCTTTTTATAATATCCTTTATAACTATCGAATCATAAACATCTTTTAAATAAATTTTCCTAGACTCATCATCAGTCTGCATAAACCTTTGAGGAAGCCCTCCCCATTTAATATAATCAGAAAACTCATTTTCTTGCCCTTGCCTATCACTGATATTTAAAAGTTCACAAGCCTCCTTAAACGTAAAAGGTGTAATTCTAAAACTTACGTATCTTCCAGCAATATGAGTTGCCAAATCACTAGAAAGCAAATCACTATTTGAGCCCGTAATAAAAATAGAAGTATTTTGTGTTGCTCTAAATGAATTAATAACTTTTTCCCACTTATCCACATTTTGAATTTCATCAAAGAACAAATAATATTTTTTACTATCGATTATTTTTCCTTTTACATAATCATTTAATTTTTTAGGATCAGTATATTCATCATAATCAAAATCTTCAAAATTAATATAAATAATATGTTTATCATCAATTCCCTTTTCTCTAAGTTCATCGATAATCTGATTTAAAATTACCGATTTACCAGATCTCCTAATACCAATCAAAACCTTAATTAAATCTTGATCATAAAATGGTCTTATTTGTTTCAAATATCTTTCCCTTATTACCACAAACCATCATCTCCTTGTACCTATATTATAATATTATATTTTTAATTTGTCAAAAAATTACGCCACACCGTAATTTTTTTCTATTTATTATAGAAAATTACGCTTAAAAAAAGAACATTTAAATCTTAAGGCCCATTTTACCTTCTTTAAATATTCTTTCATCCATTAATTTCAAATCAGGAGAAACAAACGGTTTAAATTCCATCTGATCTAAAATATCTTTTTCAAGATCGACCCCAGGAGCAATCTCGATAAGTTCCAAACCTAAACCGACTAATCTAAATACTGCCCTTTCGGTCACATACAATATCTCTTGATTATTCTCGTTCGCATTTTTAGCCGAAAAAGTAATTTGCTGAACATTTTTCACAAACTTCTTTATTGTTCCTTCTTTAATAATATGAAGTTTTCCGTCCTTAATCTCTTCTTCGAGACCTCCAGCCGTAAACGTTCCTATAAATATAACTTTCTTCGTATTCTGAGTAATATTTATAAAACCACCTGGACCTGTAACTCGCGTTCCAAACTTGCTGACATTAACATCGCCATCTTCATCAGCTTGAGCAAGCCCGACGATACACATATCAAGACTGCCGCCATTATATGCATCGAACTGTTCCGCCGTTGGAATAACCGAATCAGGATTGATCGAACCGCCAAACGCAACGCCACCAATAGGTACTCCTCCAGTCGGTCCAGACTCAACTGATAAATAAATATCCTCACTAATACCTTCTTCCGCACAAGCATTAGCTACAGAATCAGGCATTCCAACACCCAAGTTTACGACATAACCCTTCTTAAGTTCCATCGCACTTCTTCTACCGCATACTTTTCTCTCATCGAGTGGTCTTATCGCAATCTCGTCAAGAGCAATCTTTTTATCTCCTGTCATCTCTGGTCTATAAACAGGTAAATTATAATCCCCCAAAGAAGTATCAGGCTCAGCTACTAAAACATAATCGACTAAAGAAGAATGAATTAAAACATCTCTTGCCCTAAGACCATCCTTCATCATTATCTTTTCAACCTGAACAATAACCTTGCCACCACTATTATGTGCCGCAATTGCCATATTGTATTGTTCACCGATAACCGCTTCATGTTCGAATGAAATATTACCATCTTCATCGGCATAAGTTGCCTTTATAATAGCCACATCTATTGGAAAAGACTTATATAAAAGTAAATCCTTACCCTCGATATTTACAAGTTTAACAAAAGGATCTAAAGCCTTAGCTTTTTCATTTGCGCAGCACCCTTCAACTCGCGGATCGGCAAAAGTATTAAGACCAACCTTTGTTAAAACACCTATTTCATGACCAGCTATTGCCCTATACAAATGATTTATAACTCCAAGAGGTACTGCCCATGCCGGAAATTGATTCTTACCAATCGCATTGCCAAAAACTCTGCCCATTCCTAAATGTGCACATATGGCCTTGCCGACTAAATCTTCCTTTGCCAGCATATTCATACCAACCTCATCATTAGTTAAATTACCAGGACTTATCCCACAAGTAACCGTCAAATTACAAGGATGACCAGTCTTTACAAAACTATCACTGATACCTCTAATCAATTCTTCAGCAGATCCTGAACCACCAGAACCGCTTATCGCAACAGTGTCACCATCTTTTATAATTTTTCCTAAATCTTCCCTTTTTATTACTTTCATATTATCACCTTGTATAATATAATCAGTTCTTATTTGAAGGAACTGAATGTATTATATCCTTTCTTTTTATTTTTAAAATTTTTGATATAATATGTTCCGACACTGTGGACTTTTCTGTATCACCTTATAGCTTTGACTATTCTAATATAGACTAATGCCACAGTTTTATTTTTAATTGGTTATAAGTTGGATAAGGCTGAGACTTTTTATCTCCAACAAGGTTACAAGAAATAAAACTACGTGGAACACAGTTGTCAAAAATTTTATTTTAAAATTGGAGTTGATTTTATGTACTATATTGGTTTTGATATAGCTAAAGAAAATCATTATGCATCTATTGCTGATTCAAATGGTGAAGTTATTCAAGAAGCATTTTTAGTTAAAAACTCTATTAATGGTTTTAACTTCTTTATGGGAAAATTGAAAGAGAAAAACATTAATATTTCTGATTGCTTAGTAGGTATGGAATCTACTGGTCACTATGGAGAAAATCTAATTCAATTTCTTCATAACAAAGGTTTTAATATTGGAATTATTAATCCTATTCAAACCGATGCTCTTAGAAATAGTAATATTAGAAAAACTAAAACTGATAAAATTGATACATATTTAATAATTCAATCTCTTATGTTAAAACACTATACTCCTTTCGTTTCTAAAGATATTAAAATTTTAGAACTCAGAAGTTTAAGTAGACACAGAGATGATGTTCTTAAATATCGTACAAAATTAAAAGTTCGTTTAGTTTCTTTTGTTGATCAACTTTTTCCTGAATTGAATTTGATTTTTAATTCTATTCATTTAAAAAGTTGTTATGCTTTACTTTCTCAATATCCTAGTCCAAAAGATGTTGCTTCTACACGTGTTGATGCTCTTGCTAATCTTTTATCTAAAGCCTCTAAAGGTCACTTTTCTTTAGATAAAGCTCATAAATTAAAAGAACTAGCGAAATCTTCTATTGGTGTCAACAACTCCTCACTTTCAATTCAAATCAAACATTCTCTTAAACAAATTGAATTACTTGATAGTCAAATTAAGGAAATTGATTTAAAAATCAAAGAAATAATGGATGAGTTAAACTCTGTCATTTTAACTATTCCTGGTATTTCTTATACCTTAGGTGCTATCATTTTAAGTGAGATTGGCAACATAGACAAATTCGCTAGTCCTACTAAGTTACTTGCATTTGAAGGCTTAGATCCTTCTGTCAAACAATCTGGCAATTTTAATGCAACCATCATTAAAATGTCCAAACGTGGTTCTAAACTTCTTCGTTATGCAATGCTTCGAGCTTCTGGAATAATAATTTGGAATTCAGAAACTTACAATGCTTATTATAACAGAAAACTTTCTCAAGGTAAAACCCATAATAATGCTGTTTGCCATGTCGCTCATAAACTTACTAGAGTAATATTTCATATGCTTAAAGAAAACGTTGAATTTAAAGAACAATTAGAAAATTAATTTTTGCCGAAAAAACTTTTCACAAGCAAAGAAATTGGAATAAATTTAATTTTCGCGTTTTGACCGAATTTTTTAAAAATTTATCAGCGTTCGGTCTTTTCGGCATGCCAACTTTTGATATTTTATATATGCTTCAAAAATGTTCAATTTTCTATTGACACATTATAGTTGGTCTATTATCTAATATAACACAAAATAACGTCAAAAATAAAGATATTTTGTAAAGAAAAAACAAAGTATTTTAACTTTGTTTTTTAGCTTTTGGCTTTGCTTCTATCTCTTTTACTTCCTGTCTCTCATCCTTGATAATATCCATAACCGCTTTAAGGAATGCACTTAAAACTATTGTTAATATTATTGTTGGAATATATACTTGCCAGAAAGAATAAGTAGTAGCTTTTGTATTAGGTCCAAACACTCTTAAAATAAGAATTGCAACTGGATAATGTAACATATAAATATGTAATGAAATACTTCCTAAATAGTTAAGTAAACCATGAGTATATTTATTGTTTAACAAACCAGTAATTTTATCCTTATTAAGTAAAGTTAAACCAATAACAACCATACATAAGAATGCAACAGTCCATCTCTCTAAATTAAACCAAGTAGCTGGATAAATTGTATACCATAGTAATAAACCACCACAAACTAAATATAAAATAGTAAGTGCCCATTTACCACCAGTTGTAAACTTGTGATCTTTAATCTTTTGAATTAAGTAGTAAAGAATCACTCCTGCCAGCATACCCATTAATACGAAGAGTAACCCATTGTTAAAACCTAAAATAGCTGTTGTATCAGTAGCTGAGCCACCAGTTCCATTAGTAGAAGCTGTCTGTAAACCGATTGTTGACCAAGCAGTTTGTGAAGCTCTTGTACCAGTGAAACACCACCAACCACCTAAGAAAATTAAAGTGAATGGGGCAATAATACCAGCTAAAAGTTCTTCATTCTTACATAATAACCAGTATAAGAAATAACCGACGATTATAATAGCTGAAATAAACCAAAGTGGTCCATTTAAATTAAAGAATTCATTACCTGAACTACGAAGACCAGCCGCATGGAAACCTAAGAACTCCCAAATACTGTTAACTGTCATCGTTAAAGTCTGTTGTAAATTATAATCAGGATAATAGAACTTAGTACATATAAATACACCTAAAACATATCCGATAATTAAAACTGGTAACAAAGACTTAATTCTTGTCCAAGTATATTGCCATGCTCGCGCAGACGCACTTTGTTCTCTGTATTCCTTATCAGCCTCTCTCTTCTTAAAGTGTGAAACCATAAAGAATCCAGCTGTAATCGTAAAGATCCATAAGACCTCACTTGATCCAAAGAACCAGTTTGATGATTCCAAATAATAACCATTTGAACCATTACAAGTATTGGCGATAATAAATCCGATATGGAATCCGACAATAGCTATAGCTATAATAAAACGCCAAAACTCAATCGCACTATTTCTTTTACTAACAGTTTTTTCTGCCATCCGCCTTTTCCTCCTTCTAAGTAGTCTCCTACTATATATCATTTTAACACCATCATCTAAAATACACAATATCAATTTTTGTAAAAAAAAATCACAAAACGAAAAGAAATAGAGCTTTTTCTCTATTTCTGGTATTTGTGTTCGAAAAAAACAATTAAATAATACATTAAACTTGCCATAATAGCCAAAATTATAATTCCTGTCATTACTAAATTCAAATTAAACACTTGTGAACCGTACATTATTAGATATCCGACTCCGGCCTTTGACACCAAAAATTCTCCCATAATTACCCCGATAAAAACCAAACCTAAATTAACCTTAAAAGTACTTACCATATTTCTAAAATTACTCGGCCAAATCAATTTAAAAAATATTTGACTCCTCGTCGCCTTAAAACTTTCTAAAAGCTTGATCTTATTAGAATCTGTACTTATAAAAGCTTGATGAACATTTATAATCGTCACAATTACGGAAATAAATAAAGCCATTAAAATAATCGATTTGACTCCGGCACCAGCAATAATTATAATAACCGGACCTAAAGAAACCTTCGGCAAACTATTTAAAATCGTCAAGTATGGGTCAACTACTCTCGATAAAAATTTAAACCGCCAAAGTATACTAGCCGTAACTACTCCGATAATCGTTCCCAAAATAAAGCTTAAAATAACTTCGTAAAAAGTAACACCAATATGATGAAAAAGTGTTCCATCCTGATATAAATCTCCAATCGTTCCAAGAATTGCCCTCGGACTTGAGTAGATAAACGTATTAATCCATTCATTATCGGCAGCTATCTGCCAAACTGCAATAATTGCCACGATAATTACTATTTGAACCGTATGAACTAAAATACTCGTCGTTTTAATCTTCTTTAAATACTTCTTATGTTCCAGGCTGTACATGATAACCAATATCCTTCCATATCAAATTATAATATTTTGCAAACTCTTTTGTCTGCCTATTTTCAATTGGATTTTTTCTATTCTCAATTTTTATCTCGTATATATTTTTTATCACACTCGGCCTATCCGATAAAACAATAACCCTATCGGCCATACTAACCGCTTCCCCTATATCGTGTGTTACCATAATCGCACTCTTATTCTCTCGCTTTATTATCTTATAAACATCATCAGAAACGGCAAGCCTTGTTTCTTGATCTAACGCCGAAAAAGGTTCATCTAAAAGTAATACATCTGGCTTGGTTGCCAAAGTTCTAATGAGCGAAACCCTTTGTCTCATCCCACCTGATAAATTAGATGGATAAGCGTTTTTAAATTCCTCAAGTCCATACGTTTTAAGTAACTTATTTACATAATCGAGATGTTCCTTATCTTTAAGTTTTTTTATCTCCAGCCCCAACAAACAATTCTTATAAATCGTTCGCCATTCAAACAAATTATCGCTCTGAAGCATATATCCAAATTTTAAATTATCATCCATTTCTATCGTTCCAGAAGATGCCTCTTCTAAACCGCAGAGAATTGATAAAATTGTACTTTTCCCACATCCACTCGGACCAACTATAGCTACGAACTCACCCTTTTTTAAATTAAAAGAAAAATTATCCACTGCTAAAATTTCATTCTTTTTAGTGTGATAAGTTTTCTTGATATCTTTTATCTTTAAAATAATCTCATTTTTCGGCATAAGTATTATCAACTAATTTATTGTAAGGTGCCTTCGCTTCAAGCTGTCCCGCATTATCTACAATCTCTTGAATATGATCGAAATCAGCCTCGCTAATATATGTCGTGTCATACCACGAATCGATATCCTTATATCGCTGTACAATACTTACTAGATCATCCATATCCGTATCTGGGAAATAATCCTCGATAACCTCTGCTACCTCTTCACTAGAATGCGTATGAACAAAATCTAAACCTTTCTGAATTGCTTTAGTAAAACCTTCTATTACTTCTGGATTATCTTCGATATAACTCTTCTTCGCGTTATATGTTGTATAAGGAACATCTCCACCAAGCTCACCAATAGAAGCTATGATATAACCGTATCCCTCTTTTTCAAGCTCTGAAGCCGTTGGTTCGAAAAGTGCGACATAATCACCAGTACCACTCATAAAAGCCCCGGACATTGACGCAAAATCAATACTAGTATCGATATTTGTCTCGTCACTAGAAACTCCATTTTTATTCAAAGCATATTCCAAAGTCATTGCCGGCATACCACCCTCGCGACCTCCGATAATATGTTTACCTTTTAAATCATCTAATTTAAAATCATCAGTCTTCTCTCTAGCCACTAAAAAACTTCCATCCTTTTTAGTCAGACCCGCAAAACTAATTAAATAATCTTCTTGTTTCTGATTATAAACATATATGGTTGATTCACTACCACAAAAACCGATTTGTACATCGCCGCTAAGTACAGCTGACGTAACCTTATCCGCTCCTGAAGTCAAAATAATTTCGATATCTAAACCTTCATCTTCGAAATATCCCAGTGCATGTGCGGCATATTGCGGTGCGTAAAATATACTATGCGTAACCTCAGCCACTTTAACCTTCTTTAAACCGGTATCTTCCTCTTCTTTCCTAAAAACAAAGAATCCTACAACTATCAGACAAACTATTATCAGTATAGCTATAATCTTTTTCAAACAAAACCTCTCCCTTCCACTGGTATTATATTCGTATAAGTCCAAATGGTTAGAGAAAATCACCTAAAAAAATAGACAAAAAAAGTGCCGCTCGCACTTCTATTTTAATTCCTCATTAGCTTTTGCATTCAAATCAAACGAAGCTCTTCTACCTTTTTGATAAGCATAATATCCAGCCGCTCCGATCATTGCAGCGTTATCTGTACAATATTTTATCTCTGGTAAAGTTAAATCGACCCCGCACTTTTCACATTCGGAAATTAGTTTCGCTCTAAGTCCTTTATTAGCTGCCACTCCACCAGCCACGATCAAATTATGTACATCGTATTCTTTTAATGCCTTCATCGTCTTTTTAACTAAAATCTCGGTAACTCTATTTTGGAAAGATGACGCCACGTTTTCTGGTATCACCTCATTGCCTCGTTGTTTTTCGTTATGTACCAAATTAACAACCGCACTCTTTAATCCACTAAAACTAAAATCATAACTATCATCATTTAGTGGAACCGGCAAATCATAAACATCTTGACCTTCTGCTGCCAGTTTATCAACTCTTGGACCCCCAGGATAAGGAAGACCAATAACCCTAGCTACTTTGTCGTAAGCCTCACCAACCGCATCGTCGAGTGTTCCTCCTAATTTTTCAAAACTGTAATTTTCCTTCATATATACAAGTTCTGTATGTCCACCACTTACAACAAGTGAAATAAGTGGAAATTCGAGCGGTTTTACCAAATTATTCGCATATATATGTCCAGCAATATGATGAACCGGTATAAGTGGCTTATCATAAACAAAAGCTAGTGTTTTTGCGGCCATTAAACCTACAAGCAAAGAACCAATAAGCCCAGGTGCATAAGTTACCGCAATCGCGTCGATATCGTCCATTGTCAAACCGGATTTATCTAAACACTCTTCCAAAACCATCGTTATATTTTCTATATGCATTCTACTGGCAATTTCTGGAACGACCCCGCCAAAATTTGCATGAGTATCCATCTGTGATAAAACAACCGTTGAAATCTCTTCTCTTCCATTCTTTATAATACTCGCACTAGTTTCATCACAACTAGATTCGATTGCTAAAATATACATAAAATCACCTTACTTCTTTAACCATTAAATATCCATCCGTCGTTCCGTAATAACCCTTCCTCACAGAACGCACCTCAAAACCATTGCTTAAATAAAATTCAATAGCACTCTCATTATCACAAGCGACCTCTAAACTTATAACCTCAAAACCATTAGTCGCATAATCGAGTAAACTACTACCAATACCTTTTTTTTGAAAATCACTATCAACCGCAATATAATTTATCTCTTCTCGCTCATAAATCTTACTCACACTTATAAGACCAATTAATTTGTCACTCTCAAAATAACCATAAAAACATTCAAAAGGATCAGAAGAACTCTTATACTGTGGAAAAAACTTTTTAAAGAAAGAATCTATTAATTTAAAATCATCGACTTCTCTAATCATTACTAACTAACTTTTCCTCAGCTTCTGTTCTCTTTAAATACTTCGGATTAAGTAAATGTGGGTTAACAGGTGTATCGTCCTTATGCTTAGAAACAATTTTTAAAACATCTAATTTAGGCTCTTTAACCTCAAAATCAAATAAATCGTAACTTACCAAATTACCATCCAAACTTATATCGTCTAAACTATCATATCTATCTTCTGATATAACATTTAACTTATCGTCATAAATTCCGGCATATACAAAACCTCTGCGGGCATTTATAAGTCCAATATTTTTTTTATCATCATAACCAGATACCATAACCTCTAAAGTTGAAATAGGTACAACTGGAATCTTTAAAGACCATGCCATCGTTTTTGCCACCGTAAGCCCGACTCTTATTCCTGTAAAAGAGCCAGGACCTGTAGTTGCCAAAATCATATCTAAATCCTTTGGTTTAATTCCTGCCTTATCAAACGCCTCGGCAATTACCGGCATAACTCTCTCAGACATTCTATGTCCTTCTTCTTGATTATATAAATAAACAAGCTTATCATCGATTACAATGCTGACGATTAAATAACTAGTTGCCGTATCGATTAACAAATATTTCATAAAACCGCCTCACATAAATCTTCATATTCCTTGCCATGAGGGACTATTGTAAATACTCTTGAGTTTTCCCCAATAATCTTAATTTTAATATCAAGTCTATGTTCCGGCAAAATATCCTTAACCATATTTGCCCATTCGATAATAACAACTCCGCCTTTATTAAAATACTCTTCAATTAAAGCATTATCACTATTACCTTCAAGCCGATAAACATCCATGTGGTACAAAGGAAGCTCACCATCATATTCCTTGATAATATTAAAAGTTGGAGACGTAACACTCTCTTGAACACCAAGTGCATTTGCAAAAGCTTTCGTAAATAAAGTCTTCCCACTTCCTAAATCACCATTCAAACAGATAATCATATTTGGAAATTTTTCAGACTCAAAATTTTGAGCAAGCTCGATAGTATCCATCACACTGCGCATAGTTAATTTGTATTCCATAATATCACCAACATAATTATAACATAAAAAAACAAAATATCTATTATAATTAATAAAAATAACCATTTAACTAACAAAACAGTATATGTTAACATATAAATAACAACGCTGGAAGTGTAACGAACCATGACACCTTATAAATGGAAAAATATGGCAAAATATAAATAGATGGTGATAATATGCAGTTTGATCGTAATGATGAAAATTATGTTTATGATTTAGTCGGTAAAAATATTAGAAAATATCGAAAATTAAAAGGATGGACCCAAGCAGAGTTAGCCGAAAAATCTACATATTCAAAACAATTTATATCCAACATTGAAAACAATGTTCACCAAACGTTTTCTCTAGGAACACTTTGGCACTTATCTTTAGTTCTCAATGTTGAATTATATAAACTATGTATGGAAGAAGAAGAGACAAGTAAAATATAAACTTGTTTTTTTTTGTTATAAAAAAATCCTTATTAACAAAATAAGGCAAAAAAAAAGATTTGCAATCACCTATCTTCGCATACACTATTGTCGGCGCTGAAGTGCTTAACTTCTGTGTTCGGGATGGGAACAGGTGTATCCACTTCACTAACATCACAAATCAAAATTAGAGAAATAATTCTCTGAAAACATGGTAATGTGCGAATACTCTTAGAAGACAATCAATTTAAGGATTAAATCCTCGATCTATTAGTACTGGTCAGCTCAACATGTCGCCATGCTTCCACCTCCAGCCTATCAACCAGATAGTCTTTCTGGAATCTTACTATATACATATGGGAAAACTCATCTTGAAGTTGGCTTCCCGCTTAGATGCTTTCAGCGGTTATCCATTCCATACATAGCTACTCTGCAGTGCCACTGGCGTGACAACAGATACACCAGAGGTATGTCCATTCCGATCCTCTCGTACTAGGAACAGCTCTCCTCAATTTTCCTACGCCCACGACAGATAGGGACCGAACTGTC
>DVFV01000055.1 GCA_018713045.1 Candidatus Coprosoma intestinipullorum
CCAAAACCAGTTTGCGTCTTCAAAGATTTTCTAAGCACATGTTGAAGTGACTTCAAAAACTTACCTTGTTTGCCAATTAAGAAACTCGCCTCATCGTCATCCAAAGAATATATATAAACATTCAAATCGCCATTGACATCCTTAAAACCAATCTCTGCCTTAATTCCGAGTTCATCTAAAAATTCATTCAAATAATCTTTGACGAAATCCTTAACATCGTACTTAGTAACAACCGAAACTAAATACTTAGTCTTTCCAAAACTACCTTGAGACTCCTTTACTGAATAAAAAACTTCGTCCAAATTGACATTTAATTCC
This sequence comes from Candidatus Coprosoma intestinipullorum, assembly GCA_018713045.1. GTDB lineage: Bacteria > Bacillota_I > Bacilli_A > RF39 > UBA660 > Coprosoma > Coprosoma intestinipullorum. The sequence continues at coordinate 319 of DVFV01000055.1, forward strand.
TCTAAAATTTTCTCTAAAGCATCTTCCTTATTTTTTGATTCTCTTCTTACTACTTCCATTTTCTTTTGCCCTCCTAATTAACTGACCTTGAATAATTGTAAATAAACTACCAGTTATCCAATATACGATAATACTTGTTGGCATTACAAATGATGAAATTACGATAAATATAAGCATAATATTCATCGTCATTCTAAGCTGTTTCTGTTGTTCTTCAGAATTTGCAGACATTCCAGAATTAAGCTTAAAAGAGAAGAAAGTTGTAAGTGCAACTAAAATTGGTAAAATCAAATATAGCCAGTTTCCATTAGAAAGTATTGCCGTTGAAGGAGTAGTTCCCAAATTAAATCCTAAAAAGTCACCTTCAAATATAATTGGAAGCCTATTCAAACTCTCTAAGAATACTAAAAATAAAGGTAATTGAATAAATGCAAATAAACAACCTGATAACGGATTAATTTCGTACTTCTTATAAATAGCCATCATCTCTTGAGCTTTAAGCATCTGATCCTCTTGCGAATCACGATGACGATATTTATTTTCAAGCTTTTCTAAATCCTTTTGAGCAAACTTCATGTTTTCTGATTGTAAAGCAGACTTTCTACTTATTGGGAAAATAATAAGTCTAATTAAAATTGTAACTACTATAATTGCCCAGCCATAGTTGTGTAAAAGTGTACCTAACTTAATAATAACCCAGCTAAGCGGCTTAACAAATAATGTTTCCCAAAGACCACTATATCCACCAGAAGCTGGAGTAAAATCATCACATTTAGGAAGTTCACTAATATCAACGCCGTTTTTCTTATAAGTTTTAATAACATCTTTATTAGTTGGCTGACATAAAATGTTTTCAGTTAAAGTTTGACCCGTTGTCTCTTCTCTGACATTTTTTCCATCGTCATCCTTTAAATAAGTCGTACATCCTGTCAAGCTAAACGTTAAAAATGTGACTAATACTAAAAGTAATACTTTCTTTTTCATCTTATTTCTCCTTCGTCAAGCCAAGCTTATCGATAACAAAAAACAAATTTTTTTCAAGTTCCTGATAACTTCTTTCGGCAATTCCTTTTCTCGCAATAATCACACAATTGAAATTATCCTTATATTTCCTCTTATCGATAATACTTTTTAGTCTCCTCTTTACCTTATTTCTAACAACCGCATTTCCAATCTTTTTACCAACTGAAAATCCGAACTTATAAACATCACTTTTTTTATTTTCTTTGTAAACTAAAAAGTCCATATACTTAAAAGGCTTATTATTTTTTATTATTCTTGTAAAATCCCGGCTCTCTTTAATAATATTAACTTTTTTCATTTTCACTCACCTATACTAAAAACCACTGCCTCAGCAGTGACTACTAATGAGCTAACACTTTACGACCTTTTTTTCTTCTTCTGTTAATAACAGATGTCTTCATACGTGCAAAAAAGCCCATTTTTTTACTTCTTCTCCTTGTATTAGGTTGAAATGTTCTCTTCATAAATCCACCTCCCAAAATAAAATTAATTGCTTAAATAATTATATAGATAAAAGCAAAAAAAGTCAATTGCTTTCCTATACATTTTCAAACAAACATAGAAATATCATAATTATACCTTAAAACGATCTAAATTTCAATAAATTTTTTTCAACAACAAAATGTGACAAATTTTTCACCCCAAAATTTATCCACTTTTTATTTAGTTTTTATTTTTTAAAACTAAACACCACTTATCAACATATGTTAATAACTTCAAATTATGCACAAAAGTGCAAAACTAAGTTTTCCACATTTTAGGTGGAAAACTCTAAAGTATATTATTTTTCAAAGCCATAAACCCTGTGGATATTTTTTTTAACTTTTATTTGTCTTTCTATGGCATATTTTGTCAAAATAATGTAAAATAGGAAATAGATTGTTGTTTGTATTATGGGGGGATATCTATGGATTTAGATAGCATGTGGAAAGTTTTCCTTTCTAAAATTGAAATAAAACTTAAACCTGTTCTTTATCAAACATGGTTTAAAGATACTAAATTAATTGACTTAAATGATGAATATGCTGTCGTTCAAGTTCCTTTTGATGTTCACAAAAAACATTTGACAGAAAACTATAGTGACATTATCAAAGAAACATTTTTAGAAGTAACCGGCTCTATCTTTAAATTCAAATATGTAACTGAAGAAGAAGCTAAAACCGTTTTACCACAAAAAGAAACTAAGCCTGTGGAAAACAATGAAGCCATCTTCGAAAGTGGATTAGATAGCCGTTATACCTTTGATAATTTTATCTCAGGTAACAGTAACAAATTTGCCAAAGCCATTGGTCTTGCCGTAGCTGAAAAACCAGGTTCAATGTATAATCCCCTATTTATATATGGAAGTAGCGGACTTGGCAAAACCCACTTAATGCACGCCATTGGTAACTATATCATGGCCACATCTAACAAAAAAGTTTTATACGTTACAAGTGAAAAATTCGTCGATGACTTCCTTAATATATATAGAAGGAACGAAACAAGCAATTTTAAAGCTGTGGATTCTTTCAAAAGAAAATATCGCGACATCGATGTTTTAATGATTGATGACATCCAGTACTTAGAAATTGCCTCTAAAACCCAACAAGAATTTTTCAACACATTTAACGAACTACATACCCAAAACAAACAAATAATCATTTCATCTGACCGTTCCCCTGACGACCTTAAAAAACTCGAAGAACGGCTCAGAACCAGATTTAATTGGGGTCTAACGATAGACATTCTTCCACCTGATTTTGAACTTCGAATGGCCATTTTGGATAAAAAAATTGAAGCTCAAGGCATTGGCAAACTAGTACCAACCGAAGTCAAAGAATACATTGCTAACAACTGTACCTCTGACATTAGAAAACTAGAAGGAGCCTTAACCCGCGTATTTGCTTATGCAACTATTATGAACGGTTCAGAAATAACTCTAGATTTAGCTATTGAAGCCTTAAAAGATTATATTGGTAAAAATATAATTTCTAAAAACAAAATTGATCAAGTTATTCAGTTAGTTGCCAACAACTACAATATTACTGTGGAAGATATCAAATCGAAAAAAAGGCTTTCTAAAATTGCTGTTCCAAGACAAATCGGAATGTATATATGCCGGGTCCACTTAAAAGAATCCCTACCTAAAATTGGTAGTGAATTCGGTGGAAAAGATCATACAACCGTTATGCATTCAGTTGCCAAAATAAAAAGGGAGCTTAAAAAAGATAAAAATCTCGAAGTGGAAATATCTAAAATTATAAACCAAATTAAATAGTGGATAATTAATTTTTATCCACATTAAAATCACTTCGGGTTTAAGCCTTTTAACTAAGTTTTTAAAGGGTTAAATCCACTTTTCCACTTTTTCCCCACTAATAATAGTAAATAATATTTAAAATAATAAAATAACAAGGAGATGTTTTTATGAAATTTTCAATTAATCAAGATATTTTACTAACGCATTTAAACTACGCCATTAGAGGTATATCAACTAAAAACCTAAGACCAATATTAAACTGTATTAAATTTGAATTAACTGAAGAAGGTTTAAACCTAATGAGTACTGATAACGAAATAGCCATTAAAACTTTTATTCCTAAAAAAGATATATATCATATTGATTCTTATGGTGAAATAGTTGTATCAGGAAGATATATATATGAAATAGTTAGAAAACTTCCAGATGAACTTATTAACTTAGAAGAAGTTATCGACTCTAAACTATATATAACAACTTCTAACTCTTCATTTACTTTAAATTGTAATGCTGCTACTGAATTTCCAGATTTAGAATTAGAATTTAATCAAAATCCAATCGTTTTAAACCAAAAAGTATTTAAAACTATTATCAATCAAACAGCTTTTGCCGCTTCTCCAAGTGAAACAAGACCTGTTTTAACTGGTATTAATTTTAAAATTGAAAATGGCATTATGGAATGTACTGCTACAGATTCTTATCGTTTAGCTGTGAAAAAAGTTCATTTAGATAGTGGAATTACTGAAAAATCTAACATTATAATCCCAACTAAAAGCATAAACGAACTATATAAATTATTAAACGACGATGAAGATAACTTAGAAATGCACATCTTTGGAAACAAAGTAATCTTCCGCTTTGACTGTATCACAATGCTTACTCGTGTCATAAGTGGAACATATCCAGATACCTCAAAACTAATCCCAGACCAATATGAACTTACTATGACTGTGGATTCAAATGATTTCTTTGCAGCTATCGACCGAGCTTCTCTATTAACTAACGAATCTGATAAAAATACGATTAAACTTCAAAGCAATGGTGACCAAGTTATAATTTCATCTAATATTCCTGAAATTGGAAACGTCGAAGAAAAAATAACAGTTAACAAAGATAATGATAGTGAAATTAAAATCGCCTTTAATTCTAAGTTTATGATGGAATCGATTAAGGCTCTAGAATCAGAAGAAATAGAACTTAAATTTAATGGTGAAATTAAACCAATAATCATTAAAAACCCTGAAAATGACGACGTAATTCAATTGATTTTACCAATTAGAACTTATTAAAAGTTCTTTTTTTTTGCAATCTGACATTTTCTGACATTATTCGACACCCCATAGGAGTATAAGAGATGTGTCATTTTTAAATGACGAGGAGGCAGTATGATTCAAAATGAATACGAAATTAATAGTAAAACAAACGCCATTATCGGCATTTCAAAAAAAGGAAGTATAATTTTAGAAGGAGAAAGAGAAATTTACAGTACCCATATTCCACAAGAAATAATTGAACGTAACTGTGAATATGGTGGTAGTACATTTAATGGACGCCTCAAAAATTCTCAATTGCACTTAGGTAAAAAATATAAATTACCTATTGTTATTTCGGAAATAAAAGAAACAATTATGTTTCCAACTAAATCTTATTATGATGATACATGTTGTTGGATATCACTAAATAATATCGTTAAATATGAAGAAGTTGATAAAAAAGTTTGTATTTATTTCAAAGAAGGCAAACCGCAAATATTTGATATTTCGATTGAAACTTTAGAAATCGAGGTTCTAAGAGCCTCAAAATTACTATTAATTCTCAAAACTCGCAAAAAAGATGAGTTTTAACCTTAAAAAATAGGCTTAAATCCCTATTTTTTTTGATTTATGCCCTATATTTATGGTATAATTATATATAGGTATAGGAGTACATTAACGTTAAAATTACGCGTAAAGGGTAATAAAAATCGAAAAGAGGTAAAATTATGTATATCAAAAATTTAGAAATCCACAATTTTCGAAATTACTCTAATTTTAAAATCGACTTTGATCCTCATATTAATATAATATATGGCGATAATGGTCAAGGTAAAACTAATTTACTAGAAAGTATTTATGTTCTTGCCCTAACCAAATCCCATCGTGCTTATATTGAAAGCAATTTGATCAAAGACGGTGAAAAAGAAGCAGTACTAAAAGGAACTATACTTATGGACATGCCTTATAATCTTTATTTGCACCTTGGTAAAAGCACCAAACACTTGAAAATTGACGATAATCCTGTGAAAACAATTTCCTCGTACATTGCCAAAACCAATGTAATTATTTTTTCTTCAGAGGATTTAGATTTAATCAAAGGTGGCCCAGCCGGTCGCCGGAAATATTTAGATTTGGAAATAAGTCAGTTATCTGCCAATTACTATACTGTGGAAAACGATTTAACCAAACTTCTAAAAATCCGCAATGACTATTTAAAAAAAATGAACAATGGTGAACCTGTCGATATGAGTTATTTTGATATTTTAACAGATTACATCGTAAACAAAAGTGTCTTTATCTATCAAATGCGTAAAACCTATATCGATAAAGTAAATAAAGTTTTACCTAAAATATTCAAGGAAATATCAGGATTAACTGGTTTTAATCTTAAATATAATCCATCGATTGATTTTGAAAATTTTTCAAGTGAATACTTAAAGGAAACCTTAAAACAAAAATTTAAAGATAATTTAGATAAAGAGATTATCTTAAAAACCACTTTATATGGCCCTCAGAGAGACGATTTTACCTTTTGCTTAGAAGATAACAACTTAAGAGAATTTGGCTCTCAGGGCCAGCAAAAAATGGCTGTAATCGCCTTAAAATTATCTGAGATAGAAGTATTTAAAGATTATAAAAAACAAAATCCAATAATTTTACTTGACGATGTCTTTAGTGATTTAGATAACACCAAGAAAAATAACCTTTTAAAACATTTAGATGGTGATATGCAGATAATCATAACCACCACAGATTTAAAAAACATTGATAAAAGATTATTAGAAAAGGCTAAACTAATTCACATTAAAAGCGGTCAAATAATAGAAAACGAGGTGGCATAATGGCCGAAAATCAAGAACACTATGATGTATCCGACATTCAAGTCTTAGAAGGCTTAGAAGCCGTTCGAAAAAGACCAGGAATGTATATCGGAACAACCGACGTTAAAGGACTTCATCATCTAGTATGGGAAATAGTTGATAATAGTATTGATGAAGCTTTAGCTGGATATTGTAACAACATTGAAATCGTCATTAATAAAGGAAATTCTATAACAGTCAAGGACAATGGTCGTGGAATACCCGTTGGTGTTCACCCTAAAACTGGGCTTTCCACAGTTGAAACAGTTTATACTGTCCTTCATGCCGGTGGAAAATTCGGTGGCGGTGGTTACAAAGTTTCCGGAGGTCTTCACGGAGTTGGAGCCTCAGTTGTCAACGCCTTATCTTTGTGGACAAATGTTACCGTTTATCACGATGGAAAAGTCTATGAAGCTAAGTTTAAAGACGGTGGTCACATCGCCCAAAAACTGACAGTGGTTGGCGAATGTGAAAAAGAAAGGACTGGAACAACCGTTACCTTTAAACCAGATCCAGACATTTTCGATACGGACATCTTTGATTATGAAACACTTAAAACTAGAGTTCGTGAACTTGCCTTTTTAAATAAAGGCTTAAGACTTACATTAAGAGATGACCGTGACGACGAAGATACAACGGGAGAAACCTTCCACTATGAAGGCGGGATTAGTGAATACGTTAAGTATTTAAACCGTAATAAAACGCCAATTCAAAGTGATATCATTCACCTAAGCGGTGAAGATGAAGGTGTTTTCTTTGAAGTAGCTATGCAGTATAACACTGGTTATACCGATAATATCTATTCATTTGTCAACAATATCAATACTCACGACGGTGGAACTCATGAAGAAGGCGTTAGACGTGCATTAACTAGAGTCTTGAACAATTATGCTCGTAAAAACAAATTCTTAAAAGATAAAGATGACCCTCTAAGTGGCGACGACGTTAAAGAAGGTCTTACAATGATAGTTTCATGTAAACACCCTAACCCACAATTTGAAGGTCAAACCAAAGGAAGACTTGGTAACTCAGAAGTTCGTAAACTAGCCGATAAAGTCTTCTCAGAAGGTTTTGAACGTTATCTTCTCGAGCACCCAGATGAAGCTAAAATTATTGTTGAAAAGAATATGACAGCCGCTCGTGCTAGGGTAGCTGCCAAAAAAGCTCGTGAACTAACTCGTCGTAAAAGTGATCTCGATGTTATTAACTTCGGTGGAAAACTTAACGACTGTAAAGATAAAGACCCATCAAAATGCGAAATATTCCTTGTCGAGGGAGATTCCGCTGGTGGATCTGCTGTAAAAGGAAGAGATTCAATGACTCAGGCCATCCTACCTTTAAGAGGAAAAATCTTAAATGTGGAAAAATCTAGACTTGACAGAGCTCTTTCAAACGAAGAAATTAGAACGATAATTACCGCATTTGGTACCGGAATTGGCCAAGAATTCGACCTAAAGAAACTAAGATATGATAAAATAATAATCATGACCGATGCCGATGTCGACGGTTCACATATTAGAGTATTATTACTTACCCTATTCTATCGTTTCTTTAGACCAATAGTCGAAGCTGGACACGTTTATGCTGCCCAGCCCCCACTATTCTGTATCAAACATGGCAAAACTCGTAAATACGTCTTAAATGAGGCTGAAAGAGACGCATATCTTGCCTCTCTCAACCCAAATACAAAATACGAAATAGCTCGTATGAAAGGTTTAGGTGAGATGGATGCCGATGAATTATATGAAACGACAATGGATATTAATAACCGAGTATTAAGAAAAATTACCGTTGATGATGCCATTGCCGCCGATGCAGCTTTTAATAAACTTATGGGTGAAGAAGTTGAACCAAGACGTAAATTTATCGAAGAAAATGCTGTCTTCGTTAAGAATTTAGACATATAGGAGGTAAATTATGGATCATGAAAGAGATAGATTAGAAGAAAACAACATTGTTTCGGAAATTGAAACATCATTTATTGAATATTCCATGAGTGTCATTACCTCACGTGCCCTACCCGACTTACGAGATGGCTTAAAACCAGTTCATCGTCGTATCCTATATTCGATGCTTGAATCTGGATATACTCCAGATAAAGCTCATCGTAAAAGTGCGAAAATCGTCGGAGATGTTATGGGTAATTATCACCCACATGGAGACTCAAGTATTTACGAAGCCATGGTTCGTATGGCTCAAGACTTTAGCTACCGTTATCCATTAGTCGATGGTCATGGAAACTTTGGTAATATCGATGGATCCGGTGCGGCAGCCATGCGTTATACCGAATCAAGATTATCTAAAATTTCTCTAGAAATGCTTAGAGATATCAATAAAGATACTGTGGATTTCGTTCCAAACTATGATGAATCAACCAAAGAACCAGCTGTTCTTCCATCTAGATTTCCAAATATCTTAGTAAACGGAACAATGGGAATAGCTGTTGGTATGGCAACTAATATTCCCCCACATAACCTAGGTGAAGTAATTGACGGTTGCGTTGCTTATATTGATAATCCAGATATCGACGTTACTGGACTTATGCAATATATCAAAGGACCAGACTTCCCTACTGGTGCTAGTATATTAGGAAATAGTGGAATCAAAAAAGCCTATGAAACTGGCCGTGGAACAATTACAATTAGAAGTAAAGCGACGATTGAAGAATCAAATGGTCGCCATCACATAATAATTGAAGAAGTTCCATATGGTGTTAATACAGCCGAACTTAAAAATAAAGTTGCAGACCTTGTTCACACCAAAGTAATCGACGGAATATCAGATTACCATACCGACTTAAAAGATGGCGTAAAAATAACTATAACCCTTAAAAAAGACGCCAATCCGCAAGTTGTATTAAATAATTTATATAAACATACATCATTCCAAACAACATATGGAATCATCTTCCTAATGCTTGATAATGGTGTACCAAAAACACTAAATTTAAAAGAAATAATATCTAAATACGTAGATTATCAAAAAGAAGTAATAATCAGACGTACAAAATTTGATTTAAATAAAGCTGAAAAACGTGTTCACATCTTAGAAGGATATAAAATTGCTCTCGATAACATCGATGACTTTATTAAAATAATTAGAGATGCTGAAACCGACGTTGAAGCAAAAACTAAATTAATCGAAAAATATAACCTTTCAGAAATCCAAGCCGAAGCAATTCTCGAATTAAAACTTCGTCGATTAACCGGCTTAGAACGTGAAAAAATTGAAGCAGAACTGCAAGATTTACTAGAAAAAATCAAATATTATAAAGAAATCCTTGCATCTGAAGAAAAAGTTCTTGCTATCGTTAAACAAGAATTACTTGAAATCAAAGAAAAATATGGTGACGAAAGAAGAACTAACATCGATATGACTGCAGTTGACTATATCGAAGATGAATCACTAATACCTGTGGAAAACATCGTTGTAACCTTGACAAATAAAGGTTATATCAAACGTATGGCCAGCGAAACATATAAAACCCAAAACCGTGGTGGAGTCGGAATCAAAGGAATGTCGACAAACGAAGACGATTTTGTGGAAAAAATAATATCGATGACCACTCATGATTACCTAATGTTCTTTACAAACAAAGGAAAAGTATATAGAACAAAAGGTTACGAAGTACCTCTATATAGTAGACAATCAAAAGGAATACCTATAGTTAACCTACTTCCATTTGAAAAAGAAGAAGAAGTTACTGCTATGTTGAAAATTGAACAAAATGAGAAGTCCAAATACATTGTCTTCTGTACAAAAAATGGATTAATCAAAAGAACAAACATTTCTGAATTTGAAAACATCAGAAATAGTGGAAAAATAGCAATAACCTTAAAAGAAACCGACGAATTAATCTCCGTAAAAAAGACAACTGGGGAAAACGAAATCGTCATAGCTTCATCAAACGGTCGAATGATTAGATTTAATGAAAATGAAATTAGAATAATGGGACGTACCGCAACCGGTGTCAAAGGAATAGAATTAGAAGATAATAACATCTGTGTAGGCTGTGAAATAGCCAATCCAGGCCAAGAAATACTAGTAGTTACCAGCAACGGATATGGCAAACGTACAAACATAGATGAATACCGTATGACACATAGAGGTAGCAAAGGAGTTCGTGCCCTTAATCTAACCGAGAAAAACGGTAATATAGTTTCATTTAAACTAGTAAACGGTGACGAAGATTTAATGATAATCACTGATAGTGGAATAATAATAAGATTAGCTGTCGATCAAGTATCTACAACTGGCCGAGTAGCTCAAGGTGTTAGATTAATTCACTTGAAAGATAACCAAAAAGTTAGTACAGTTACCCTATTAGAAAAAGAAGAAACCGAAGATGAAACTCAAGAACAAAACGACTAAAACAAGTCGTTTTTATTTAATTCACACATAATGTATGGAGTACACTTTAGGTAATATTAATCAAAATGTTTTTTACGTAGAATAATGTTCAAATAATCTAATATAAAAAGAAGCAAACCATAAAATAATAAGAAAAAATGAATCAATGTTTCACGTGAAACATAATCAAAAAAACAAAATGTGGAAAACTAAATCATAAAAGCAGTAAATTTATACTCTTTTAAATAGAAAAATTTATATAAAAATCAAAACAATGTTTCACGTGAAACATTGTTCGGATACCTGACAATATTTTATTGATAAAATAAATTGATAAAATCACTTTAAAGCATAAAATTGAATATAAATAAAAAGTATTATAAATAAAAAAAATTATTTTATTAAAAAATCAAAAAAACAAATATTTATATTAAAATACA
>DVFV01000056.1 GCA_018713045.1 Candidatus Coprosoma intestinipullorum
TATATTGAAGCCGCTTGAGTTCGTCCACTTGCGTTTGCAACTTTTCGACCTGATCAAGTAAGTCTTCAAAAATATTTTGTGGTGGAACATGGATAGTATCGTTAGGATTGTGGAATTGCATAGTTATCAAACCTTTCTAAAACTTATGATTTATTCTTCAACTTCTCTATTTCTGACTTCAATTCATTATTCTGCTTCTCAACGTCATTCAATCTTTGCATTATTTCATCAAGTTTTTGATCTTTTTAGTCATCTGCATCTATGTTATCTTCTCTAACAAAATAGGTCGTAACTGAACTAGTCAAAGCCCCAATCACGCCAATTCCAACTAGCATCAATACAAAATTGACGATTTTGTCAACAAAAGTTTGAGGAGAAATATCTCCATATCCAGCAGTAGTCGCTGTAGCAATCCTTCACCAGAAACCTTGTGCCAGTTTCTGTAACTGAATAAATCCCGCCACCAATAATTAGCATACTTAAACTTATATACAGCAAATAGATCAGGCCACTTGTACGCAAAACCTTTTTAATCGCCTGTTAAACAACTAATCCAAGTATTCTGAACAATCTTGTCAGTCTAGCTAAACGACCTAAACGTGCAATTCTAAAAAGCGCAAAAAATTCACTAACAGGAATTTATTGAGAGTAGATCGAAAATATTATATTTTACAAATTCCATTTATTTCGAGCTTTAAACAAACGGATAGAAATAGTCAATGGCAAAAATAATTAGAATCCCATTATCTACCCATAGCCATACTCCAGTATTTAGATTTAGTACTGATGAGTAGTCTAAAATTACCAGTACTATAGAAATTACGGCTAAAACTGCCATCAGGAAGTTGTAAATTTTTCTCTTTGTGACATTTAAATTATTCCCTCGTACGTAAATTGTGATCATTAAAATTATATAATGGATTGTTTTTCATGATCAAAACAAAATGAGTCGAAGAATGATCATAATCGATTGATTTTTAGGTTCTGTTTGTGTCAATTACTTCATTCGACATAATGCCGTTTCTTAACGTATATCTTTACCTTTAATAGTCGCCCGATACTTAATAGATTCTATAATGAGTCAATTCATTCTGTACAGGATTTTTGATTTTATAAATAATGGGCTTATTCTATACATTAAAGACTCACTAAATCCAATAATTTAGCAACTTTAAAGAGTGCACTCTTTAATATTCAGTTAAAATAAAATCAAATTTTTGACTAATCTTTGCAATAGTACTTTTAACTTCTATCTGACGAAGAGTGCCATCTCTATCAAATGATAGAATATCATGGCCGATTACATCTGAAGCTTGTGATTCCCAGCATATCTTTCTTTGTAAATCGAGGTACTTTGACAATCTTTTCTGCTCGTAAGTTATTACTTCCTACTCACCCAAGTAACCCATAGCAGTATTTTGTCTCGCCTCGTGGTCGATATTAGTTAACTCTTGAACTTTTTAACAGTGTTCCTTTGTTTAAAGCAAACAGCTTGCTTATTATATGCAACTGGGAATTTAGACTTTTGTGTTACCTGAACATAATTAACTTTAGATAGTTTTATTCTCTGCAATGCCTCTTACAAGTTAATTATTCATCTAAAAAACTCTGTAGATTATAACAATTTACTTATTTTTTAAAACAAATGGTCTATTTAGTTTTGAATGATTTGTTGGTAAATAAGAAATTTGTGGTATGCTTATTAGCTTATCTAGTCCATTTTCTTTATTATATTGTTGTAAATAATTAAAAATTTTATTCTTAGCGCTTCTCATAAACCTTCGTAGTCCAGTCAAATCATTGTGAATTATATATCCTTTACTTAAAAAATATCTTTGAAGATCTTTACCGTAGTTAGTCTTATAAATCCTGCTATCAGTAATATAAATTACTCCATAATCTCTTACATCTCTGATTAGTCTGCCAATACTCTGCTCTAAATCATGTAACATGATATCGTAGCTAATTTTAAATCTATTGTTTTGATTAGGGGTCATCTTTAATTTCTTACAATATTCATCGACTTTTAACTTTATAAACGGATCATCTTTAACCGGAAAAGGTAATGACGTGATTACTACTGCTTGCAATGCTTTTCCTTTTACCGAAAATCCCGTTTTAAAGCTTCCTGAAGCAATCAGTATGCTAGATTTATCCTTTTTAAATTTTTCACTTAATTCATTTACATTGTCGTTGCCCTGACTAAAGACATTACGATTTTCATATCTATCACCCATGCCATTTTTTATCTTATCTTTTAGTTCCAATGAATTGCTTAGAATTAGTACTCCACCTTTAACTCTTTTACATAAAGGTTTAATGCAGTTAGTGATAATGGGTTTCACCATACGATCCTTATTCCTTGTGAATTCAAATCCGTTTTTGGGAAGACACAAATAAATTTGATTTTTTGGCGAAAAAGGAGATTCATAGGATTTATAATCAAAATTATTAATTCCCCAAATTGATTTAATTTCTTCCTTAGAATCATGATTTGAAGTCAATGTACCAGACATGAAAATCACCTTGTTATAAGCAGATAATTCCTTAATTATTTTTTCAAATTCAGCAAATATATTTTTAGTTACAAATTGAATCTTTTCTCCATTATCTGAAGTGATCCAGCTAATATAGTTATCTGTGTCCAGTATTTTATAAATACTACCTACTAATTCATCAACTGGTCCTTCTACATTAATTTTTCCATTTTTATTGGTATCAAATCTTTCTTCATTCATTAATTCCTCTCTAATTATCGAAAGGTTGACTCTGTCTTCTTTGTCCAGTGTATGACGAGTTTGAAGACCATATTTTTGTCTACTTAACTTTATCAATTTCTTTTTTATCTGTGTTAAGGCTCTTTTCAGTCTTAAATTATCTTTTGCAAAACTAGATATCTTTTTGAAATCTTCAATACCTATTTGTTCTTGAGCACAACCTAAATAATTATCATTAAAGAGATGTGCTTCATCAATAATTACTAAACCAGGATAAACAGAGACAATACCTGGAACTTTTTTATCTAGATTAATTCTGGACTGTATCAATTGACTATGATTCGTGACTGTAATAAAAGGGTGTGTTTGAAAAGAATCTCTATATCCATGTCCTGGACAATAATTTAATTTACAGTTTCTTTGATCACTTTTAATTTTGAGTATATCCCATTCATGGTCAGTAGTCTTCTCTTTGGAGTCATTTTTTAGAACCTGATCTAGTTCCTTTCTTAATCCTGTATAACACTTATCTATAGCCATACCTATATCTGAAGAACGTTGACTAGATTTGAACTTTCCTCTATTTTTTTGATAATTGGTAATACAAAAATAGTTTTCTTTTCCCATTGCCAATACTTTTTTCTCACTATCTAATATATTCATTCTTTTCAAATCTGGTAGATCTGAATTAAAAATTTGATCCTGCAGATTCTTAGTTGCAGTTGCATAAGTAATTTGTGATCGTTGTAATCTAGAATATAAGATAGAAGGAATTAATACGCCCAAAGTTTTACCAATTCCAACTGGTGCTTCTATAAACATAATTTTCTTAGGAGAATTAAATAAAAAATCAGCTACATCTAGCGCTATTTTAACCTGAGATTTTCTAGGATTTGAATTATAAAACTTTGATACATTTTGACTAAAAAAGCTAATTATTTGATTAGAAATATTCAATAAAAGTATCCTTTCCAGAATTTGAGTACTACTATATATGGCCTAGTCATTCTGCTTTATACATTATATAGTATTATACAGCGAGGTGCAAACATATATTCTCTAAAAGTAAGCGTTAAGTAACAAACTCAAACTTCCCACATCAAATAAGCTAGCAATCCGTTGATATTACTTAGCTTGGTACTTCTATACTATTTTTCGCAGTCAAATCGTTGTTTTTTAGCAGTTCTTGCATGTATTCGGGCAAACGGCTGATAAAATCAGCTGTGAATTCTGCTATCTGTTCGTCACTAGCATGAAAGACCTTTTGAACACTAGCCAGCATTGCTTCTGTGATTAGCTGCATCGAATGACTGAAGGTAATATCAGCCAGCTCATCAACCATGTAGTAAAACAGCTCTCCCAGTGTTCGTTCATCTTCATCATCTCGTTTGGCTACTGACATAAGCATGTAACGGGTAAAGACTACAGCAACATGCGCAGTCAAGGCATCGTAAGACAAACCGTGATATTCTTTGCTCAGCTTGAGGTAGCTTTTGCAGGTTTTAAAGAACACTTCAATATCCCAGCGCTTGCCATAAATGCGAATGATTTCTGCTTCGCTTAAAGACATGTCAGTACAGATGATTGCCAGCCAGTCCTTGCGATTAGCACGGTTTTTGATACAAACAATCCGGGCATCAATTTCAGCATCATCTTTGTCTTGGGACCAACTTTGACTGGGATTGATAAAAGATAGCGAGAACGCCCACGACGTTTGCGACAGCTGCGATAAATTTGCTTGATGTTTTTACGCTCTCCTTCAAACTCATATTTGATCTTAGAGCTAACCTTAACCATGGCAATGACATCGAGTTTTCTTTGCTTGAGCTGCACAATTTGATGCGGACTTGAAAACCAGCTGTCAAACAACACATACTTGGCTTGATGGCCCGCTTGCATTGCCTGATCGATTAAGCTGATCATTACATCAGTTCCTTTAGCCCTAGCAAGCATACGCCTCTTGCCAGCAATAGTACGTTGATCAATAACTTTGTTTTCTCCAATCATATTTTTCGATTTTTGAGAGGACAGCAGTACTGAATTGATTGGCATAAAAGAGCATCCATCAGTCCAACCCAGGGTCATCATGCGAAAGCCCTTCTTGTAAGTCATGGACACATGATCAAAAACTTTAGCGACTAATTCGGTTTTCTTATAGCCAGTCCGGGCAAAATAGGAATCGTCTACAACAAAGCAATCAGCCCGCTGATCTGAAATCAATGGACGCAAATGCCCATTAATGATTTGTGCAGAAAGCAGCGTGGTAAAGCGAAGCCAGTTAATATGAACGTTGCGCATAAAGCGATAATATGAGTTTTTGGAAAAGTTCTCATGAAAACTATTTGTATCCAGCTGCATGTATAAGCTGCGATCACGAAAAACATTGCTTAAGATATAGAGAAACAAGCAGAACAGGCTGATGCCTTTGTCTTTGCGAAAGCCGCATTTTCTCAGCAGCTTGATCACATGGAATTTTTTAATAAAGCTGATGATGGAATTGGAAAATAGTTGTTCATTTTGTGGGTCAGAAGATGATAAAATAGACATTGGCACAGCCTTTCATTTAACTAATTACAGTTTGAGCACTTTAATTATAGCAATGAAAAGGTCCTGTGCCTTTTATATTTGCAAAAACACGCAGAATCACAATAAAACAAGCAATTTTGCGTGTGGGAAGTTTAAGTAATTAATCTGAAAAATAATTGAAGTAAATTTTCTCAAGTTCAGTCGTTAATTTATTTTCCTTAAATGCTTGAATCAGTCTACTTTTAATTTTATGTTTGACATCTTTATCTGAAGATATTTTATTTATAACGTATTTACTACACTCGCTCAGCCAATTAACATCAAAGTGTTCATAATCAAAATTTTGATATCTAATTAACCATTTAGATACTGGTGTCGCATACTTATTAATAATTTCTCTGATTGCTTTATTATTATAAGTCTTATCTTGAAGATATAATTCAACCAGTTTATTAGTTAAAATAACTATTTTATTTGGCCGTTCATGCACTTCATCAAATCGTTGATTTCTATTTTTTATTTTTTCAACAATTCTATTTTCAAGTTCTATATTAAATTTAAGAATATCATAATCAACCAAAAACATTCTAAAGATATAATCTTCAATTGAATCATTAAAATTTCTATCTCTGAAGTAGTTTTTAATTTTATTTTTAGAGTTCTTACTTGATAGACCAAATAGATTCATTAATATGGAATCTAAATTTCTCGACAAACATTTGTTAATTATATCTTTGTTGTCATAACTCTTATCAACATCCAAAATAATTCTATTTATATAAAAGATCAAAGCATCATTATTTTCAATAACAAACTTATTTTTAAACTCAAGAATATTCTGCGATATTTTGTTAAGTTGCACAGTTTCTTGCTGTGAAATTAATTCCTGATTTTTAATATTAACTAAAAAGTTTTGTAATATGCGATTTTTTGTTGCTATAGCATGTTCTGTGATTTTTTCAGGCATTATGGCTAATAGTGTTTTAACAATCTTTCTATTTAGTTTTATATATCCACCTAATGCAATTAATCTCCAGTATAAATCATCTTTTTGGTAGATTTTAAATTTTGATTTAATTATATTCGGAACTATGGTTTCTAAATACTCAAGACCTTCGCTATTTATGTCAATAGGTGAACCTTTGTAATAGGCATCAAAAAGCGTTGAGATATCAGAATCGTGAAAATATTTAATTATTAGAAAGATATCTAAATCGTTCAAGTATTTTAAATGAATATTCTTTTCAGGAAGCATAGGATCTGCTACATCGGTTAGGTCTTCTGAAAAAGCAGATGCTATGATGGTTCGGACATATAGTTTATAGGTTTCTTGAATTTCTTGATATTTTTCAAATAAGAGAAAGTTCTTAGTTTCAAAATTAAAAAAGTCTTTTATCTCAACTCTGGAAATAGCATAAGCTGGCATACCGATAAATAAAGTGAATTTTTTGGATGCTTCCTCATCTGACTTGATATTCAATTTATACAATTTTTGAAATGAAGAATATGAGAAGTTAAATTGCTTAATATCTTCTACTAATAGTCTCTCATCAACTTTTAAATCAGAAATATTTTCTATTATTTCATTTATATCAATATTATCAACTTCAGATTTAATCAATTTAGCTGTCTGATCATCAATTCTCAAGATATATCGGTCATCAATAATAAATTTACCCAATTTTTTAAGGTTAACCTGTGCTATGAAAAATAAACTATATGATTTATTTTTAAAGAGACTTTTGCTTGCACGCTTTAAGTATTCAAAACTTAATAGAAACTCATCTAAATAATATGCAATAGTTGCCTGCTCTAAGAGTAATTCCCCATCATTATCATTCATAGACAGTTCATTTTTATTTTTTATTTTTTTTAGCGCAGGGATATCGAATGTATAAAAAGCTTTCTGCCAATTATCTTCTTTAGAAGAATTTTTGAATTCAATGACTTTCTTATCAATAATTACCCCTTTAATAATACTTCGACTCAATAAATTTTGTATTCTTGTGATCTTTCTCTTTTTATCATTATCAATGTTTTCTTGTTTAGAAAACAGCAGTGGTAGAATATTTTCTGAACTATTATCAATACTTTGTAAATACAAATCTGATGAAATTCTTAAGCCATATTTTGCTAACGTGTTATTAAGATATTTGGTTGTAATATATCTTAGGTTTTCAAATTTTTTTAAATCTGCGTATATACGTTCAATAGGATCGGTATCCTCAGAATTTGAGAGTAATCTATCAAGAGCTATTTCAAGATTTTTGTCAATTCCTGATTTATTAAAATTCTTTGGATCCCATGCACTAACATAGATCACATCTAATCCAAAATTATTATAGTAATTTGCCTCATTTTCATTGTATTCATTTTCTGCATTTATTAAGTATGCTTTGCGCATATCTTTACCCAGAATATTTTTCACCCAGCTAAAAATTTGCTTCAAATCTGGATCATTAAAAGAATAACCGACAAATAATATTACTTTAGAACCGATTATAGATCTTACATAATTTTCAATTAATTTGAAATTTGATGAGTAATTGAGATAGTCATCTTCTTTTAAGACGAAATTATCATGATCAAAGTCACCATGCATTTTAATTAATTGTTTATTATTTTTAATATACGGTATATCAGAGTCTTGACATATAACATGTCTTATTTCCCCTTTTTCTTCTGAAGCTCTCTCTATTAATTTATCGTAGTTAGTAGTAATGATAGTTTGAGCGTTGAACTTTAAAAGTTTTTTATGGATACTGGAGATTGGTAATTCCACTCGATATTTAAATATTTCTTGCATTAAGGAATTATAAGCTTGTTTTCCGTTGGCATTATAATAATACTGTGGTATTTTCAAAAAATCAGTATTGGCTACCCGTTCTATACCTAATCGTTTACCTATAGTCTTAACTGCATTTTGCCAACTTGGCATACCTGAATTAATTGATACCCCTGCGCCTACAAATAATGCCAATTGATTGTTTTTCATGGCTTCGCGAATGTTTCTTTTAAATTCAGTATATTTATTTTGAAGTGATTTATTTGTGCTCATGATTTAGTGTTCGTAAAATACCTTTTATTATTTTTTTTGCTTTTGTGTAGCAGAAATAGCAAATGTGATATCTCATTACAGATTCGTTCCTGTTCTAAAACAGGTGGTATAGGAATAACAATTTCTGATAGTTTCTTAGGATTGACTCTAGGTAAATTTACACCATGCATTTCTTTTTCGATTTGCTTAAAGAAGAAATCCGATAAAAAACTATAATATAGAAAATAATTATCAATTTTTATTCCATCGATCGGTAATAGTTCGGTTGTACAAACCCCTGTATTTGGTGCAAGTAAAACCTTTCTAAGATATGGCCTAAGTTTTGAAAATAGAACATTTCCTTTAAAGTATCGATATTTAGAACTTCCCACAGTTCCATTAACTGTTTCTTGCTTTATTAGTTTTCCAGTACCACTTTCAATATCAGCCAATTCAATTAAGTTTTCACCATATTGAATATCTTGTGGATTTATTGAGTAAAAATTTCCTAACGTAGTTACATCCCCTAATCTCCCCCATTCCCAGTTATCAGGAATATCAAAAGGCTTCTCATCATCAGTGATTGGCGGCAATGGCTTACTCTTCTTGATCTTGCCTTCCTTGACAAGCTGCTCCTTTTCGGCTTTGATTTTCTCCAACAAAACACTCGCAGGTTCATCATGGGGATCTTGCTTGACTAATTTTCCACGCATTGCCAAATCCAGCACCTTCGACTTCAGCAAAGTCTGAAGTTTTGCGTATTGTTGAGTAGAAGATTCGACTTTGCGAAGCAAAGCGAATAGCTGCGCTATTTTAGCAGCGATTCGACTTTGC
>DVFV01000057.1 GCA_018713045.1 Candidatus Coprosoma intestinipullorum
TATAATCGGAGATTCTAGAATGGAATTTATTGTTGACGATAAAGAAATTCAAGTGCCTTATAATATGGTTTTTATTGCAAAAAGTGGTAAAACATTAGAATGGTTTAGAGATAATGCCCTTCCAGAATTTAATGATAATGTAAAAGATAAGAATTTCAAATATAATGTTGTTATTAATATGGGTGTTAATGATTTAAATTATGGATTAGACCCTGAGAACAGAGCAGATGAATATTATGATATATATGATGCTTTGGCTAAAAAATATCCGCAAATTAATTTTTATATTATGTCTATTAATCCTATAAGGTATAAATTATTGGAAAGAAATGAGCCTGGTAATGTTAGAACAAATGAAAAAATTGAAGATTTTAATAAGACTATTATTAAAAATATAAAAAATGATAATAAAAAAAATATACATTATTGTGATGCGTATAATGATTTGGATTTTGATACGGATGATGGACTTCATTATACGAGAGAGACAAACAAAAAAATCATCAAATATATTACTGATGATTGTATTAAATATTAGAAACTTAGGTTTCTTTTTTTAATATGGAGTAACAAATAATGAAACAATAAAGAATGCGATTATGGCAATAAGCATTATCCAGACTATTATTTTTTGTACTTTACTATTCATATTTTCACCTCATTTTTAATTTTACTACATTTTTGATTTTTTTGGAATATTTTTAGTTGATATCAATATAATTTGATAGAGGGATAAGATATGAAGAAAATACTTAATAATTTACGTACTAGGTTACACGTTAATAAAAATTTATTTGTTTTTTTAGTTGTTATGGTTATTGTTGGAGTTACAGCTGGGGCTTTTTTCTCATCGGTTTTAGGGACTGAGGATAAGCAACTTGTGACAGATTATTTAAATGATTTTTTTAACAATTCGCTTAATGATAATTTGGAGTATAATGTTTCAACCTCGAATACGCTTATATTTACTTTGGTTTTTTCACTTGTTTTATGGGTTCTTGGAATATCGGTTATTGGTTTTGTTTTTATTATTGTTTTACTTTTTATAAAATCGTTTATTGTAGGTTTTTCAATTGGAAGTTTAATTATTAATTTTAAAGCAAAAGGGATATTACTTTCACTTGGTTATGTATTTCCTCATCATATTGTAAATTTGTTTATTTATATATTACTATGTGCGTATGCTTTATGTGTTTCATTTAGAATAATCAGGGCTTTTACAGGAAAGAAAGAGCTGGATTTTAAAAACGTTATAAATAGGTATAGTTTTGTGTTAGTTTTTTCTTTAATTGTTTTAACTTTTACTAGTTTATACGAGGTATATTGTATGCCTGCTTTGATGAATTTTTTAGTTCAATTGGTAAATTAATGGCTGAAAAGTCATTTTTTTCTGTTATAATATATGTTAGAAATGAGGGACTGCCTATGAAAACTGTTGTTGTTGGAATAAGTGGCGGAGTTGATAGTAGTGTGGCTGCTATTTTGCTTAAAAACCAGGGATATAATGTTATCGGTTTATTTATGAGAAATTGGGATAGTACATTAAACAATGATTTTTTGGGCAATCCTAATTTGAATAATAATATTTGTCCTCAGGAAGAGGATTATAATGATGCGGTTAAGGTTTGCGAAAAAATCGGTATTCCACTTCATAGAATTGATTTTGTAAAAGAATATTGGAATTATGTTTTTACTTATTTTTTAGATGAACTTAAAAAGGGTAGAACTCCAAATCCGGATGTTATGTGTAATAAGTACATTAAATTTGATATGTTTGCTAAAAAAGCAAGAGACCTTGGAGCCGATTATATTGCGACTGGTCATTATGCAAGAATGATTGATGGTAAACTTTATAAGGGAAAAGATTCAAATAAAGATCAAACTTATTTTTTGTCACAAGTTTCTAAAGAACAGCTGAAAAATGTTTTATTCCCAGTAGGGGAGCTTGAAAAGAGCGAAGTTCGAAAGATTGCTCACAAATACGATTTGATTACGGCTGATAAAAAAGATTCAACAGGTATTTGTTTTATTGGTGAACGCAATTTTAAACATTTTTTGGAGAATTATTTACCAAATAATCCTGGTGACATAGTCGATATTGAAACGGGAAAAGTTTTAGGTAAACATGTTGGACTAATGTATTATACTATCGGTCAAAGAAGAGGTCTTAACATTGGTGGGACTAAGGACAGGCTGTTTGTCGTTAAGAAGGATTTAAACAAAAATGTTTTATATGTTGCTTCTGGTGATGAAAGTAAATATTTGATAAGTTATTCGGCGATAATCGAGGATGTTAATTTACTTGATGATTTGCCTTACGAGTGTAATGCAAAATTCAGATATAGACAAAAAGATAATAAGGTTTTTGTTACTAAACTAGAGGATGGTAATTTACTTGTAAAGTATCCTGATGGCGTAAGAGCTGTAACTCCAGGACAAGCTTGTGTATTTTATAATGGTGATGAATGTCTTGGTGGAGGAATAATTAAAGAAGTATTAGATATCAGAAATTAAGTAATTGCATATTTTATAGTTAAAGTATGTTATTGACGAAGATTTAAAATAATAGTAAACTATATATTATTATTTTAGGAGGTTTGATGTTAGATGTTTGGTGTAATTGCAGTTTTAATTCCTAGTGTAATTGGAATAAAGTTGTTTGATTATTTAAAAAAAGGACTTAGTTTAAAAAATACAATTTATTATTATTTGATATTTTTGGGTATTTCTTGGATAATTTGTAGTTCACTTGGTAGTGGTTTGTTTGATGTTAATAATAATTTATTTATAAAATTATGTAATGATCCATTTTTATTTAGTGAATTTACTGGTCTTAATATTTTAATAAATGTTATTTTAGCTATTCTTGCTGAAGTTATAATCAGAAATATTAAAATTAATATTACTACTGAGAAAGTGAATGAAAAGGTAATTAGTAATGAAAAAAAGAAAACTAAGAAAACTAAGTAATATTTTATTGATTTTACTGATAAATATTATTTTTGTTTTGATTTTTTTAACGAATTATGAAAATCAAGAATTTTCTGATATAACTTTCGAACAATTATTATTTACTCTTGTTACGTCTGAGGGTACAAGCACAGGTGTTGTTTTAGATGGTTTTATTTATGTTGCTTTAAGACTTTTTGTAGTAAATATAGTAATTTTTATATTATATTTGGTTTATAGAAAGGTATTTAAAGATAAGAAAACTTATTTAAGAATTTACTTTGGTAAGAAAAAAATAAGCTTTAGATTATTTCCGATTCATTTTATAATAAAATTTATTTTGGTATTAATATTTGCAATATGGTCTATTAATTATGCTTATTATGGTTTTGGCGTTGATAAATATTTAAATACTAAAAAAAGTAATTTTATAAGAGACAATTATGTCGATGCTAGAAGTGTTTCAATAAAAGCACCGGAACATAAGAAAAATTTAATATATATTTACGTAGAATCTTTAGAAACATCTTTATTTTCTGTAAGAAATGGTGGTAATTTTGATACTTCTGTAATTCCTAATTTAGAAAGACTAGCTAGTGATAATATTAATTTTAGTGAAACTAATACGTTAGGTGGGGCAAAAATGGCTTACGGAACTACTTGGACTATGGGAGCTTTAGTGGGTTCAACATCTGGGATTCCTTTAAAATTTACTTTAAGTAGTAATCATATAGCTAATGATTGCCGAGGATATAAAGATTTTTTGCCGGGAGTTTACAATTTAGGTGATGTTTTGAAAGAAAATGGCTATAAAAATTATTTTATGCTTGGGTCGGATGCAGCTTTTGCTGGTCGAGATGTTTATTTTAGTAAGCATGGTGATTATGAAATATTAGATTATAATTACGCCAAAGACAATGGATGGATACCTAAAAACTATTATACTTGGTGGGGTTATGAAGATAGTAAGCTTTTCGATTTTGCTAAAAATGAACTAACAAATATTTCGAAAACTGATGAACCATTTAATTTTACACTGCTTACAGCAGATACGCATTTTACGGATGGTTATGTCGATAAGTCATGTGATACACCGTATAAAGATCATTATTTAAATTCTTATCATTGTAGTGACTCTCAACTTGGGGCATTTATAGATTGGATTCAAAAACAAGATTTTTATAAGGATACAGTAGTTGTAATTACGGGCGATCATTTAACAATGCAAGGTAATATAGTTGATATGTTTGATTATAATAACGAAAATAATAGATATGTCTATAATGTTTATTTAAATACAGATAAGGATAAAAAAAGGACTAAAAACAGAGAATTTAATTCGTTTGATTTTTATCCAACTACATTATCAGCTTTGGGTTTTGATATAAAAGGCAATAGATTAGGTCTTGGAACTAATTTGTTTTCTAATAGGGAAACTTTAACTGAAAAATATGGTAAGGAACAATTAGATGAAAAATTACAAGACAATTCAACTTTTTATGATGACATATTAATTCAAGATACATTTAAAAACTGTAAGTAAATAAGACTAATAAATAGTAGGGGAGTAGTACCCTACTTTTTGTTTACATTCTACTTGACAAGTATATGTAAAATGGTTAAAATGTAATAGTAGGAGGGTTACGAAAATGGAAAGATTAAATGACATTTTAAGAGAACTTGGTATTTCAAAAGTAAAACTTGCTAAATGTTTAGGCGTTTCTAGACAGATGATTTATAATTATTTGGAGCTTGACGATATTAATAAATGGCCGAAAGATAAAAAAGTAATTTTACTTAATATTTTAGGCGTTAAATCAGCTGATGATATAAACAAAATTAAGGTCGATACAGACTATATAATGGATGTTGAAACAAGAATTAACAGTTTATTTGAAAATGGTAATAAAAGCGAAGTTAACGAAGGAAATATTATTTTTAGTGGTTTAGATGAAAAACGTAAAGATTTATTACATTCAATTATAGATGATTTAAAAGAACGTTTAAGTGATGATAAGGACGAAGATGGATATAATTCTATTTTATATTTATCTAATTATATTAAGATGATGGGTAGTACAAAAGAATTAAAATACATTTTAGCTTATTTTTCTAAGGTTGGAGGTTATATTAAACCTTATGAATTTGCGTTTGACGAAACTGAACAATTTATATTCGAAAGTATTTTATTTTCTGCATTAAATCTATATCATGGCGGTAATGCAAGTAAATCAAGAATTGCTGAGACTCATAAACGTTTTGTTGCGCAAATTGAGAAGAAACTTGAAGATAAAATGAGTAGAACTTTGGAAATAAATTCAGCTAAGGTTCAAGCAATGAAAGAGCTTGGTTATACTGAAGTAAATGATGAAAATGTTGCAGAAATATTATATAAAATAGATGAAATTCAAGCTAGAAAACGTTCCTAATAAAAATCCGATAATATATATTATGTTAACTTGTATATAAAATTGTTTTGAGTAGTATTGATAAAATTAGTGGTACTACTCTTTTATTTAAAAATAATGAGGGGTGTTTTATGATATACATATTAGGATTAATTATTCTTATGATTTTTGTTTTTGCGGCAATTATTCGTGTTTTTGGCGGATCTGATGATAATTCTGATACAGATAACTATTCAGATACTACTACTTATATTCCTAAGAAATTTTTATCTAATAAAGAATATAATTTTTTAACTAAATTTATCGATTTAGAAGATGAATTACATGTAAATATTGTACCACAGGTTAATTTAGCATCGATTATCGAAAAGGTTTCTGACAGTAGATTTCATAATGAATTATTTAGAAATATCGATTATGGTATTTTTAGTGCGGATTATAGTAAAGTTTTGTTGTTAATCGAGCTTAATGACGATAGTCATAATGATTATCATCGCCGGGAAAGAGATAAAATGGTTCGAAAAATATGTGAGAAGGCGGGAATTAAATTGATTACTTTTTATACTAAATATTCGAATGAAAAGGATTATGTAAAAAATAGAATAAAAGAGTCTATAGGGGAATTTGAAAGTAATTCCTCCCCTACTTCTTAATTCATTAAGCGAAGGCTTAGATACATAAATATAATGCCAATAACAAAGAAAATTAACGTTTTCTTTTTATTTTGGTATTTTAAGGCGGTTGGAAGTAGTTCGATAACAGCTATGTTAACCATTATTCCAACAACAATTGCGAGAATATTTCCCATAATTATGTTATTGGTTACGGGTCCAATTATAAGGTATGCGATGATTGCGCCCAATGGTTCAGACATACCAGATATAAGGGTCAACAATATGGCTTTCTTTTTATTTTTGGTTGCATTATAGATTGGAACGGATATACTTATACCTTCTGGGATATTATGCAGCGCTATAGCGATAGTTATCGATATTCCCAGTGATAGATTAGTACTTGAGGATAAGAAAGTGGCAATTCCTTCCGGAATGTTGTGAATTATGATGGCAATCATTGATAGAATACCTATTTTATATAATTTAGGATTATAGGTGTTTTTTTCTTCTTTGAGGCATATGTTTATAGTTGTTGGAATTAAAAATCCAACGACGATATAGAGAAAAAGGTTGATAAAGGTATTATTTTTACTGTTTTCATTTATTAAAAGTGAGATACTTTCTGGAAGTAAATCAATTAAAGAAACACATATCATGACTCCTGAGGCGAAACTAAGGGCGTATTTGGTTAATTTGTCTTGATCACATTTGATAAAGATAAATATTGTGCCTATTAGTGTCGATAAACCGGCAATTAAGGTTAAAATAAAACTAATAGCTATATTGTTCATAGACCTCTCCCCTACTTTAAAATATATTAAAATAGGAATTTTTTATGTAAGGATTTTAAAAAAACGACGAAATTGTCGTTTGTCGGTTATTATTTTAACAAATCAGCTAAATATAGTTCATCTTTATTATGGTGTTTTTTATATATTTTATATTTTTTAATATTACTAATTAGTTGTTTTGTATTATTCCCACTGTAATACATTTTCAAAAATTCTGATGATTGATCATATTTTTTTCCGTTATATTTAATATTTTTTTTAGCAAATGTTTTTGGTGACTGTGAACTTTTGACTTTTTCATATTCTTTTTCTAGTCCTTCATTTAGTATTAAAAGCATTTCTAGTTCAGGTTTTGTGCAATATTTATATATTTCTTTTTGGGTTACAATTGCTTTTAGATCTTTAGGAATAGATATTTTTTCATTTTGTTTATCCCCTATTCGATATACTTTCACTGGTAAACCATAGTGCTTTAATTCAGATTTAATTGTTGGATTATTTAATTGTCTAATGGGATATGGTCTACGGCCAATTAAATCATCTCTTGAGAAGCAAAATGCGTTAGCATCCAATAAAATATTTAATATTACTTCTTCGTTTTGACCCTCACACATCAATAAGATTCTCATTGCATTAATTCCTTTTTAAAATTCATTAAAGCATCATAGTTAACGTTGGTGTTAAATTCATTGTTGTAAAATTTATTACTTTTAGATAATTCTGTCCTAAATTTGTAGTTTGTATGCATATTTTCTAAGATTATGGCTTTGTCGTATTTACTTATGTAAATATTGTCACTTCTATTAAATAAGTCAAGGATTTCGCAGTAATGGGTGGTGAAAACTAATGTTGCGTTTTTTTTGTTTACCGATTTGTCTTTATAGAGATTGACTAAGTTTTCAACTAAAGTTTTATGAAAATGATTTTCTATTTCATCAATTATTAAGTCTGATCCTGTTTTTAACGAATATACTACAAAGGTAAATAACCCAAAACCTTTGGTTGTCCCACTTGATAACATTTCATATAATTCTGAATTTGATACTTCTTTTGTTGAATTATTTGTATAAAATATTTTATATTTATTTTCATCCAACATTTTTATATTTTCTAAGTGTTCGTCAAACATTTTCAATAATGATGTTATAATTGATAAGTTATTGTCTAAAAGTTTATATATATTAAATGCTTTAGCATAATTTCTGTACATATAGTCGTCGCTTGGACAATATATGCCTCTTAGTTTAATGTCTTTCAGTAATGTGTATATCATCGAAGTGTCTTCAGGAAGTTTTATATTGGGTTTTACCTCTTCAAATTTTTCATAATTAAATAATTCCTTTATATGGGTTTTTTTATATTCTCTTTTATATAGTTTTT
>DVFV01000006.1 GCA_018713045.1 Candidatus Coprosoma intestinipullorum
ATACTATTTTTACTTGGATAAGTATAGGTGGTATTATACTGGTTATTGTAATGACTTGCATTTCAGGTATTAAGGTGATAACTGGAACGGAAGATGCAATTAAAGATTTTGCTAAAGGGCTTAAGGTGAGAATTATTTGTTTAGTGGTTTTATTACTTGCACCAGTAATAGTTAATTTTGCAATTCAAACAGTTAACGGAATTGGTAATATAGCCGGAGTTAATCAAGATGATCCACTTTGCGGGGTTGGTAAATAATTTTATTAATTAGGTGATCTAGATATGAAACTAAAACTTTTAATTTTGATTTTGTTTTTTACGTTTGTCCCACATACTTTGGCAGCCGATATAAAAACAATGAATGGCTATGCTTTATGTGACTATGGCCAATTTCAATCATCAACTAGTGATAATGCGGCTTCATATCGGATAGAAGCGAACGTTTATACTAACTCTGAGGGATTGTTTGTAAGTAATATTCTTATTTATAATAATAAAAACACTTTTGATCAAGGTAGTGCGCCGACAAATATGAAATTTTTGGGTGCGGATACAATAAAAAAGAAATTTCAAGATGATGATGGTAAGTGGAAATGTCCTAATTATTTGTTTTTAGCTTCTTCTACTGGTTTTTCAATGAACGAGGTTTATCTTACCCAAAAATCTGCAGAAAAGGCTGGTGCTAAAAATATTACAACTATGTCTTTGAGTAAAAGTGATGTTAATAATGATAATAATAGTAGTTTTTCTGTGGATGATGATGAAGTTTTTCATGAAGGAACTACTAATACGACTGTACCTAGTGATGATAGTGCGGATACGCCAATTGTAGATGATAGCTTGGCTTCAGTCGATGATATAAAAAATTATTACGGAAAGGATCAAACATCTAATTATAGTAATGATTCAGGTAATTGTAATTTAATAGATGATGATCTTAAAAATTTGTTAAATACTATTTTTACTTGGATAAGTATAGGTGGTATTATACTGGTTATTGTAATGACTTGCATTTCAGGTATTAAGGTGATAACTGGAACGGAAGATGCAATTAAAGATTTTGTCAAAGGACTTAAGGTGAGAATTATATGTTTAGTGGTTTTATTACTTGCACCAGTAATAGTTAATTTTGCAATTCAAACAGTTAATGGAGTTGGTAATATAGCCGGAGTTAATCAAGATGATCCACTTTGCGGGGTTGGTAAATAAAGGAGTGATTTATAATGTCATGGCTTACAGATATATTTAGATGGTTATTTTTTCAAATAGATAATATAGTTTATGGGTTAATTAGTATTTTATACGAATTACTTATGTATTTAGCCAACCTTGATTTGTTTGGGATAAGTAGCATGTATACTGGTTCTGGCTTTGTTTTGGATGATAATAATTTGATATTCAAGTTTGCCAGCAGAATATATGTTTTTCTTGGCGTTATAATGTTATTTCAAATTGCATTTGCAATACTTCAGTACATGGTAAATCCTGATGCTTTTTCTGATAAGGGTAAGGGATTTGGAAAATTAGTAACGAACTGTTTGGTTTCATTAGTATTAATAGTAACGGTTCCTTTTATATTTGCGTTTGCTTATAATATTCAATCAAAAATTTTATCAAGTAACGTTATTGGAAAAATTGTTTTGGGAAATTCTGTAGGTAATAGTACTTCTATTAATGCCGCTAATAAAACAATGTCTGTCGATATGCAATTTTTGGTTTTTGGAACGTTTGCTTCAATCGATGATGATGTTTTCTATGGAATTTGTAAAGATGGTCCGGTTTTAGGTACTAAAGCGATGGTTCAAGCAACAGGGACGTATGATCCAAATAATGATTATGGTGAAAAGGAAGAGAATGCATCTTGTTTAGATAGAGTTCAAAAAGAACTTATGATGGATGGTGATGAAGAGAGAAGTAATATAGGCTATTTCTTTAGAACCGCTGATAAAGATGGACGTGATTTTAGTAAATATTCGGATATAATTAATGTAAAGGATTCTCAAGGTACTTATATTATTGATTATATGTTTATTATTTCAACAATAGTTGGAGTCGTTGTGGTATTATTACTTATTTCTTCTTGTATTGAGGTTGCAGTAAGAGCAATAAAGCTTGCATTTTTAGAAATAATCGCGCCTATTCCAATTGTGTCTTATATGGATCCAAGAAAATCTTATAGTGATAGTATGCTGCATAAATGGATTAAAGAATGTTCTAGTACGTTTGCTTCGCTGTTTATTAGACTTGCAATAATATATTTTGTCTTCTTTATGGTGGATGCAATAACATCTACAATACTTGCAACAAATACATCGGCAACATATGCGAATGGTGATGTTCCAAGCGGATGGATGGCGATATTAGTTCAAGTTATGATAATTATTGGATTACTTATATTTGCTAATCAAATACCAAAACTTATTGAAGGTATTACAGGTATTAAAGCTTCTGGTAACTTTAGTCTTAACCCACTTAAAACAATTTCACAAAGTCCACTTGCGGCTGGTGTCCTTGGAGGTGCCGTTGGAGGTGCTGTTGCCGGTCTTGGTGGTATGACAGCAAATGCAATTAGTGCTGTAAGACAAGGTAAAGAAGGTATACAAGATATAAGAAATAATTGGGGTAATAACTTTTCTAACTTTAAAAATCAGTGGAATAGTACTGGTACAGGATTTAAAGGATTAAGAAATAAGGCTAATCTTGTTGGTGGAAGAATTGGAAGTGTTGCTTCACCAATTGCTGGAATTGTTACAGGTGGTGTCAGTGCGGCTGCAAGAGGTGGCCTTGCTGGTTCTACTGGTAAAAATGCAATTAAAGGTATTAAGACAGGAATTCAGGGCGCAACTGAAGCGAGAAATACTCGTGATATTAATAGAGGAAGATATGGCATTGGTTCTAGAGTTAGTGATAAAATTAGTCAGTTTGCCAATATTCAGAATAAAGATGCTGGTATAGGTAAAATTGATAGAGATATTAAGAATTTACAACGTAATAGAGAAAATTTAATTCAACAAGAAAGTGGTATGCGACAAGCTCAAGCCCAATTCATATCAGGTACAAAACATACGATGAAAGATTTTGATGCAGCATTCTATGCTTCAGATGCTAATAATGAAAGATTGTTAGATGCCAATGGTAATAAGATTACATATGATTATAATCAATATATGAGAGCTTTAAATGAGTCAGGAACTTATACAGAAACATTCCAGATGCGTGATGAGAATGGTAATTTGATGTTTGATGAGAATGGCAATGCTATTACATTTAATGCTGAAGTTCAAGGACTTAAAGATAAGGTTGCCACTGGTGAAATTAATCAAGTTAATAATAATGACTTTGATATATTTGCATCAAATGAAAGGTCTATTATCGATCTTGATATTCAAGCTGAAAGTATTCGTCAAGAACAAGGTAAACTTCAAGAAATATCTGATGCTCAAGGTAAACCAGGCGGAGGATCTGCTGGAAAGAAATAAAGGAGGCTTTATAAATGAACTATTTGATACCGACAAATACAAAGAAATCAATGCTCATATTTGGAGTGTTTACACCAGGGGATTTGATACTTTTTGGAACGGGACTTGGAATCACAATATTAATGCTTATGATTCTGTCTCCTTCCAGTTTACTTATGGCGGCTATTGATTTGGCTCCGGGAGTAATAACAGGATTTTTGGTTTTACCAATTCCCAATTATCATAATACTTTGGTTATTATAAGAGAGTTATACACTTTTTATACAACTAGGCAAAGATTTATTTGGAAAGGATGGTGTGCAAAAGATGAGTACGACGAGTCGAAGCAAATACACAAATGATTTTGTACCTATTAAATCAATTACAAATGGTGTTATTATATGTGAAAACAATGATAAGGTAACGGGTGTAAAAATATCCCCTAGAAATATTTTTATTCTCGATCCTAGTGAACAAAATTTAATAATCAATAATTTGCGTAATGTTTATAACATGATTGATTATGAGTTCTGGATTATTGCAGCTGATAGGCCAGTTGATATAACGGCTTATTTGTCAAGGCTTCAACTTTTATATAATTCAGAAATTAACCCTGTTAGAAGAAAGTTAATTATGGAAGACATTAATAAGGCAAATATGTTTACGACAAATAATGTTGTCGATACGGAGTTTTATTTACTTTTTAAAGAAAAAGATATGGATAAAATTCAGAAGAAAATAAGAAGTTTAATTCAAAATTTTGCGAGTGCTCAGCTTGTTGCAACTCAGACTTCTAATGATGATTTGCGAATAATTTTAGATAATTTCTTAAATGGTGGTTCAACCACAACGTTTGGGGCGGTGATGAGTTAATGGATATAAAGACACAGATTGCGCCTAAAGGGCTTGAATTTAGACCTAGTAGTTTTGTGGCTAGTGATAAGTATTCAACTATTATGACGGTTATATCTTATCCAAAGGTCATCGCACCTGGTTTCTTAGCTAATTTAACTAGTATGTCTGGTATTAAAATGGTTATTAAACATATTCCTTTACCATTTAGTGTTATTACGAAGATGGTTAATAAAGAGATTGCCGATTTAAAGGTTCGTTATCAGGAAGAGCATGATGTAACTATTCAGGAAAGACTTAGACAGGATTATGAGTCTTTGGAGGAGTTTATTAAACAACTTGCGGCTAGTCAATCAAGAATATTTGATTTTCAACTACATTTGATGATTACGGCTGATTCTGATGAGGAACTTACTTCTAAGAAATTACAACTTAGAGGGTATCTAGAAGCAATGAATATGCGAGCTATTCCTTTAAGATTTGAACAGGAAAAGGTTTTAAAGTCAATGCTTCCAATTTTTCCTAAGCAAGATATTGAGGATAGGATAGGAACTCCTATTCCATCTCCAACTATTGCGGCAATGTATCCTTTCGTATTTGATAGTATTAAAGATCCTGGTTTATCGACTTTACTTGGTGTCGATTTCTCAGGTGGTGTTGTTCTATTTAATCAATTTTTATATCAGGTTCAAAAGGAACACAATAGAAATAATGCTAATATGATTATTCTTGGTACGTCTGGTAGTGGTAAGTCTACGGCAGCTAAATTACTTCTTCGTAATCATATTAGAAATGGATATAAACTTGTTGTAATCGATCCTGAGGGTGAACTTGAGGATATGACAAGACTTTATGGCGGAGACTTTATCGATTTAGGTAAAGGTGGAGAGTTTGGTATGATCAATCCACTTGAAGTTGTAATTGATGCCGATGAGGATGAGATTAAACAAGGTCTTGGATATGCTGTTTTAACTAGAACTTTACAGACTATAAAAGCGTTTATAAAATATTATGATCCGTCTATTACTGATGATGTTGTAAATGTATTTAGTGAAATGGTTCAAGAGACTTATAAACGTTTTGGTATTGATTTTAATACAGATTTTACACATTTTACTTCAGCAGATTATCCTACGTTAAAGGATGTTTATGCGACTGTAAGAGGTAAGATTACTTCAATGCCTGAACAGAGTAGAGAAAGAGATATTTTGGAACATTTGGAGCTTAAAATGAGACCTTTAATTGGCGAGCTTCGTTTCTATTTTGATGGGACAACGACAATTACCCCAAGAAGTGATTTTATAGTGTTTAATATTAGAGAACTTATGAATACTGATTCTAATATTAGAAATGCATTATTCTTCAATGTTCTTAAATATGCGTGGAGTTTAACTTTAGATGTTAATCAAAATACAGTACTTATGGTAGATGAAGCTCATGTTCTTTTATCTGGTAGTAATACTTTAGGTGCGGATTTCTTAGCTCAAATTCAAAGACGTGCGCGTAAGTATAATACAGGAACAATTATTATTACACAGCAGCCAACTGATTTCAGTGATCCGTCAGTTATTACTCAAGGTAAAGCGATATTTGATAATGCTTCTTATTACTTGGTAATGGGTCTGAAAAAACAAGCGGTTGAAGATTTGTCTAAGTTAATAGATTTAAATGATAACGAAAAAGAAAATATTAAGGGATACAATCAAGGTGAAGCTTTGTTTGTATGTGGTAGTAAACGAATGAGAATAAATGTTGTAGTTACTGATCAAGAACTTGATTCATTCGGTTCTGGTGGTGGACTATAAAATATAGATAGTATGGTGGTGATAAGATGCTTCCTAAATTAGCCTTAAATTTTATAAAGAATAAAGCAACAAAATCTGTGGGATTTGATCCAACGAAGATGGTTGGCGGCTTTTTTAAGTCACATTTTAAATTTATGATTTTAGGGATAGTTTTAGGGGCATCTATTTTCTTATTTTCTATACTTATAATTGTCGCTATTGTTTCTTATTTTTTAGGTTTTGTACAGCAAGCCGACGAGCGAATTAATAATACGCTTAGAGGTTCATGTATTTTTTGCTCGACAGAGGAACTTGAGGATATTAAACTTGAGCAATTTAAAAACAAGATAGATATTATTGCGGCTGTTAATGGCGATAAAATTGATAAAATTGTTTTAGCATCGACAGTATTATTTCAAGGTGATTATTATAGTATGCTTGACTCTGTGTACGATGAAGATTACAACGAAGAAGAGTATAGAGAGTGGTATGAGACTTTAGGTGATTGGATCATCGGAAAAGAGGGTGGTTCAACTGATATCGAAGAGTATACAGGAATTGATCAAAGTGAGATTGATGCGCTTGATGCAGCAGCAATTATAATGATTAATTCTTCTGTCGATGGACAATATAATGAAGAAAATTACAAAGAAGCTCTTACTAAGAATGGTTTTGGATCGGATAATTTCTTAGTAAATGGAGTTGCTTGTACTGGGCAGTTTGTGGGTCAGACGATTGATGCAGCGATAAGGTCACTGCCTATAATAGGATGGTTTGTTTCTTTAATTGATCCTTCTTCAGGAAATGGTTCTGATTCTAGATATGCGGTTTATCAAACTGTACAAATTTGTCAGCATGGTTTTATTGGTGGTACTTTTGAAAATATTAGACAAATGGATGAAGGGCCGGAAAAAGAGGCTGCTAAAAGAGAGATTGCTCAAAATATAATTGATTTTGCCGAATTTTATAAAACGCTTTTCCCAGAGGAAGATGAATGTGTATATGATGCAGGAAGTGTTGGGACAGGCGATATTACTAACTGGAGACAATGTGATGAACCTTGGAGTAATTTATCTTTAGGTGGTACAAGTAATGTTTGTCAAATAGGATGTACGGCAACATCAGTTTCTTATTTGATTGCTAAATCTGGTACTAAGCTTACTGTTCCTTCATTTGATCCAGGAGTGTTTGTTCAAAATGCAGGTTTCACAGGCGGGGCTTTATATTGGGATAGTTGGCAAAAAATTGCGCCTAATTTTGTCACTATAGCAAGAGATGTTCCTGTAAATGTTTCGAATGCGGCGTCAGTTTTAAGTCAAGCAATAAATGAACCTTGTAATGGAAATCATCAACCGTTTATAGTTTTATTCTTATCACTTGGACATTGGATTGCGTTTGATCATGTCGAAAATGGTACAGTTTATGTCCTGGATCCTTCACCACCTAAAGGTCAACAAGGTTTAGTAACGCTTCAAGAAGCTTATAAAGGTAGTTCTCTTGTTTCTTATAATAAATTTTGTGCGAATGATGTTGAATTTGGTTCTACAGGAAGTTCAAGTTCGACGGGGACTGTTGTTAATGCTTCTTTCAACAGTAGTAGTTCAGAATATCAATCAAGACTTGATGGACTTTCTAATTATTTCCAATGTGGTAGTAATTTAAAAAATGTTGCTTTAGGTAATACTAATATTTGTAGTGCCGGATGTGCGGTTGCATCTTTAATGGCTATTCAGTATATGTTTACGGGTCAAGCTGTGGATGTCAACAGATTTGTTCAAGATGTCCAAGCAGAAGGAATTTGGACACCTTCTAAGGCAGGAATGGCCACACCGTATTTTGATACTCCAGATGGTTCACCAACGATGACGAAGAATTGGGGACTTTCTGGCGAAAAACTTAATAAAAATATTGATGATGTAATTAATGCACTTAAGCAAGGAAAGAAAGTTTTGGTAAATGTCGCACCGAACAATAGGGTTTACAGTACATCTAGCGGTCACTTTATGATGCTTGATCATTATGACGAGAAAACCAATAAAATTTATGTATTCAATCCAAATGGAAGTAATACAGAAGGATATGGATATCAATCTCCAGAATATATAACAACAAATATATTAGAGGTTGAAAATTATGGACCATGGGCGATAAGCAGTTCAAAGGCAACAACTGAAAATATATGTGATCCGGTTGATTCTGGTTCTGGTGATATTAAAATACCAGAAGAATATGGTAATGGTGGTTATACTGTTACTTTCTATAGTAATAGTGATAATAGCTGGCAATGGGCCGAAAATTCTAATCAAGGAAAACTTTACTATAATTACTGGCTTAAGAGTGGAGCGAAGTTTGACAATGGTATAGCTACATATGATGGAAGATATTTGATTGCTTGTACGACTACTTATGGTAATGTTGGTGATAAAGTTGACTTTTATTTAGAAGATGGTACAAAAATACCATGTATTATAGCCGATATTAAAAATCCGAATGATCCTGGATGTAACGAATGGGGTCATAATAATGGTCAAAATGTTATAGAATTTGAGGTAGCTAGAGCTTATTATAATCAATATGGTAATCCTGGTAATAATGGCTGGTTTAGTGAATGGGGTGGCAAAAGGGTTGCTAGTGCTAGTAACTTAGGTTCTATATGGTAAAAAAAATCAAAGGTTATGTATGCCTTTGGTTTTTTCTTAAATTTTAGAGCTTTTTTTAGTCTGAAATTTAATGTGGTCTGGATTTATTTTTTGCGAATTTAGAATATCATTTATTTCTTCTTCATAGTT
>DVFV01000058.1 GCA_018713045.1 Candidatus Coprosoma intestinipullorum
ACCGCTATTTCAACCGAATTCATAAAGGCTTTGGTCAGGTTCAGGATACCTTAGAATCTTATTTTGAATAAATAATTAAAAAATCAATTTGCGAGAAAGAACTATTTACACAAAAGATTTGACAGTCTCACAAAATATGGTTCAGGTACTTATAGATATGTTGGAATATGTAAAAAGGAAGATTATAAATTAATAAAGGATGAGCAGTTTGAAGATCCTGAAAGGAT
The DNA here is from genome assembly GCA_018713045.1 of Candidatus Coprosoma intestinipullorum. Taxonomy (GTDB): domain Bacteria; phylum Bacillota_I; class Bacilli_A; order RF39; family UBA660; genus Coprosoma; species Coprosoma intestinipullorum. The sequence continues at coordinate 228 of DVFV01000058.1, forward strand.
ATTTAGTGAAACAAATAAATTAATAAATATAAGAGATGATACAAAATATGATACAACACAAAGATATGAAATTATCAAAGGAAGATCAGTTTCTAAAACTCAGACTGTAGATGGTGAGCAATTGTGCAAATTTTTAAGTGAAAACGAAAATAATGCTAACCCAGTTGAAGTAATAATTATCTACGTCGATCCATTTAATAATCCTCAAACTCTTGATTTCAAATTGAATCTGGGTAGCTTGAAAAAATAATAAAGTAGGTGAAAGTATGAAAATAGCATATGATCCTAAATTTCTAAGTAAAGAAGAGATAGCTGAAATAAATGGTGATAAAAGTGATATTGAGATAATAGAACATGATTTAAATCCAAAAGTACCAAAAAATGATTTAATACTTAGTACTATTTTGTTTATTCTTAGTTCTATTCCAGGTGGAGTAGCTAGTAGCTTTGTTTATGACATGATTAAATTAGCTATCAAGAATTTTAAGGAAAAGCATGTATTTTGGGTTGACTCTTCAAATAAAAAGACTCTATCTGTAGCTAATATCTTAATAAATGGTGGAAAAGATAAAAATATAAATTTGATATTGAAAAGAGAGCCGACAGAAATTGAATGGCTAAATATTAACGACTCACTTAAGCATTTAAAAGCTGATGATTATATAGTCATGTTGAATGAAGATGGCCGTATTAATATTTGGACTGATTTAGAATATGGCCAATATCGGTTTGATAAGCAGAAGAAGTAGTAGTGTAAAGATGATAAGGCATCCTTTTATAGGATGTTTTTTGTTTTACCTGATAATATACTACGTTATATTGATATAATTTAAGTGTTAATAAGTTATAGCTCCGGTAATCTCGTGGGTAGAGGTTATTGGAGCTTTTTTGTGTGATATAGATTAGGAGAAAATATGAACTTTGGTGAGTTCAAAGATATGTATGATTTGATTCCAGATGAGTCACTTATAAAGTTCTGGGATCCTATTTTAGATTCACTTGGAAAAGGATTAGTTTAATTTATAGGATATTTCACAGACCAATAGAATACAAAATTGTTAATGAAGCTGCACTAAATGACTTCGTAGATCAGATGTCTCAAAAAATGCGAAATATTCCAGATGATTTTAGAGATCCAAGTAAATTAGGCTTAGTATTGGAGACACTACAGAATTCAGTTTATCAATTAAACCAAGAAGAAATACGAGCAATGTTTGCTAATTTGGTGGCTAATTTAGCTGATAAAAGAAAGAATAGCACCATTACGCCAAGATATGTTTATATCCTTTCACAACTTGGATATGAGGACGCGGTATTTTTAAGAGAATTAGTTCATCAAAATGGTGAAAGTGTGCTACATGCTCGTAAGGCAGCCATTAATAATAATCATATTGATAAATATATAAGTGATTATTTTTTATATTTTAGTGGAGAGAAGAAAGTTCTTTCTGGTTTTAAGCCCACTATTAATGTATTGGAATCATTAGGGATCATAAAAGAAACTGATGAAAAACTAGAATACGGAATTGAAGACGACAGTATAGTCGAAAAGTTGGATGAAAAAGCCGAGAATGATCAAGATGGGACTTGGTTGTACAGAAGTATTTCTATTACTTCATTTGGAATGGACTTTTTGAAATATGTTGTTGGGTAGAAAAAAAGTGTGTATTGTCGGTTAATCATATTTTTATTGATAAGAGAAGAAAATAAATGACATCTTGGAAAAAAAGAAAAGATCAAATTTTATATGACAAAGATTATGATTTTATTGGGAGTTTAAATCAAATTGATAAGAGAAATAATTTAAATGATAAAGTATTTTATCGTAGAAGCTTAGAGTTTTTTATGAAAAACCAAAATGATCTGAGGCCTTATACAGTAAAAATTAATAGATTTATTCAGCTTGTTAAATGGTCACAAGCTTTTATTGATGATGAAGGGAATATAGTTAATCGAGATTTTAATCAAATTTTCAATATAATCATCGATAGTAATGCTAGTGATGATATAAAAAATAAGATATTAAGACTAAAAAGTGACGTAAATATACTTCAAGATATTAAAAATAGAATGAATAAAAACGAAAATCAAATGAGTATTATGAATTGGGTTCAGTATTTTCGTAATAAAATGTACAACAGTATAAGTTGGGGATCTTTGCAATCTGATGCATCTATTATGACATGCTTAATAGGGGATAACATTCCATGGTCTCACCTTTCTAAAAGTGCTTTAAATAATATGACTTTAGCACAAAATTCAGACGAGTTTTGTGTAATAGTTCAATATTGGAAATTTGCTAATGCTAGATTATATAGAGAAAATGAAAAAATAGTTATAGATGCCAAGACGGACTATTTATTAAGCTATCTAGCTACCGAACAAGAGAATGCCAAGAATAGGAGAGGGGATGAAAACAGTGATTCTGTTACAGAGGGTGTAGAAAAAGATATGCAATTACTTGCTAAGCTATTTTTTGTAGATGAAGAAGATATAGATGAATTATGCATAGAGAAAATTGAAGTTAAGAAATGGTTACTTTTTTTGTGGAATCTAAAAGTTTGTTCTACAGAAGCATTTAGTACTATATTAAGTCCCTTTGTTAACTTAACTCAAATTAATAAATCTAATCTTCTGAGTAGTCAGGGTCTGAAAACTAAAATTAATAATCAAGAATTAAAGTTTATAATTAATAAACTAAGTTTTACGGAAAAAGATGTAACAAGAAAAGATTTATTTGATTTACCTATAATTGCTGGTAAATATCTTTTCACTCCAGCATTATTGTATGTGCATCCTTTGTATATTGTTTATAGTCTGCTTCAAAAACAAATTAACATTGGTAACTATTTTGAAAATTATTTACTGAGAAAAATTAGCCCAAGATATATTTCTTGGCATTCTATAAATCAACCTAAGTCTATTAAAGAAGACCATGAAACAGATATTTTATTCTTAGATCAGCAAAATACACCAGCTTTTATGGAATGTAAGACTTTTGGTAGTCCTACTGCTTTAAAGAAATATATAACTGAAATAGATAAAATGTATTCGTTAAGATATTTAATAAACGATAATGCAAGCTATGGTCATATTGCGTTCTTTATTAATTATTTGAGAACCCCTCATACTGATAATTTACGATATAAGGATACAAGTGGAAAGTTAATCAATTTAAATATACACTTTAAATATATAGATAGAGCGTATGGATTATTTGTCTCCAATTTATTTTTCCCAATTAGTTTAGTGAAATTGTGGCGTAAATATAAATTACATTTTATTTATTATAAAGATTTGTGTAGTAGTTTAAAGACAATAAATGGCATTAACAAAAACGAAATAATATTTACTGAAAAAAATGCTCCATCTATTTTTGAAAAAATAGAGAAAAATGAAGATAATAATTTCTTCAATATGTCTAAATTTAGAATACAAAAACGATGTCGATCATTAGAGCAGTTTAATATTATTATTAAAGAATATGGATCATTGTAGACATTTAATGCAACATGAAAAGTAGTTAAGAAACGTGTTTAAATAAGGAATAATCTGATTAGTCTTTCAGTTTAGTACTGAAAAATATGCATAAAAGTATCTTTTTGAGGATTCTGTTGTTTGGAGTAGACAATAATAGTATTATCATCGTTTGACTTCAACAAAATAACTGATAAGAGAAAAAGAGTATTAAAGTGGATGTTATTATATATTGTCTTTTATCTTTAGTGACAGGTGCACTAATAATATTAGGCTATGAATGGTTTATAAAGAGAAAAGATCAAATTCAAGAAAAAGTAGTTAAATATGTATACTTTGCTATAGCTTTAGTAGTGCTGACACTGTTCGGTGTATTGGTTGGTGCTCTAATCAATAGCAAGGGAGAAGAATTGGGATCTTTGGCTGACTGGGTAAGTGCAATAGGAACCATTGGTGCTTTTATTTGGGGAATAGCAGCAATAACAAAGCAAACTAATATCCAACGTGCTTTAAATGTTGAGAGTAAAAGACCTCGATTTTCTTTTGAATTAACAGATAATGCACCAAAAGGTGAAATTATAATGCGCCCATATATAGGACTAGAAACTACTACTGATGCTATAGAAGAAAGACTTAATAAAGATGAAGGTTTCCTTTTTAGGCTTTATAACATATCTGATAATCAGAGACTGTAAAATAGTTTGTGTAAGGATGAATGATTCCTTAAATTAATTTCTTAAAATATTAGAAAAAGGAGTTCCTTTCTCGTATGATTGGTTTGAACAAAAAACACATACAGAAAGAGGAACTCCTT
>DVFV01000059.1 GCA_018713045.1 Candidatus Coprosoma intestinipullorum
TGGATAGTAAATGACCCAGAAAATGCAGGATTCTATAAATTATATATTGGTGGCGATGGTGGTGTAGTTGCTAATCCTAATTCAAGTTATTTATTCTACGGTTTTAAACAAACAAAAACAATCGATTTAAGCAATTTAGATACAAGCAATGTCACCAATATGGAAGCTATGTTTTTCTATTGTGAAGCTCTGAATAAGCTGAATATAAATAATTTTAATACTATAAATGTTACCAATATGCATGATATGTTTAACTGCTGTAGTAGTTTAACCGAATTAGATTTAAGCAGTTTTAACACATCAAATGTTACAAATATGTCTGCAATGTTTAGTGGTGATGTAAGTTTAAAAAATATTAATTTTGGACAAAACTTTGATACCTCGAGTGTTAACGATATGAGAACGATGTTTAACCAATGCGAAAGTTTAACTGAACTTGATTTGACAAATTTTAATACTTCTAAAGTAAAAACAATGTCATGGATGTTCCATGGATGCAAAAATATGTTAAACATAACTTTTTCTAAAAATTTTGGAAGCGCTACAACTAATATGAGTCGCATGTTTAACGGTTGTACTAGTTTAACCGCCTTAGATTTAACAAACTTTAATACTTCAAATGTAACTGACATGGGAGCTATGTTTATGGGATGCAATAATTTAAAAGCATTAAACATAAAGAATTTTGACACATCAGATGTTAAAAATATGAGTGATATGTTTAACGGCTGTAGTAGTTTAACCGAATTAGATTTAAGCAGCTTTGATACAAGCAATGTTAATGAAATGATTTCAATATTTAGTGGTAATTCAAATTTAAAAACAATCTATGTAAGTCAAAATTGGGTAACTGATAATGCAGATATAACAGGAATGTTTTACGCTTGTGGAACAGACCACGTAACTTTAAAATCTAGTTAAAAAAAACTAGATTTTTTCATATAAAAATGGCTTAATCTTTATTCTTAAGCCATTTTCTACCATCGACACCTCTTGCGACTAAAAGTGAACAACTAGTATCCCCAACTGCATTAAGCATAGTTGCTGGAGCATCTATTACTGTTGCTACCATTGTAAGTACAGGAAGTGCGGCTACTGGATATCCAAGCATAGTTATAATCATCATCTCAGAAATAGTTCCGCCTCCGATTGGAACCCCGCTTATAAGAAGTGTTGCAATCAAAGTAACAAATACCATTTCTAAAATAGTTCCAGGATCGCTTATATTAGTTCCAAATAAAGAAACTAAAAACATAATTTTAAATACAGTTCCGATATAAGAACCATCCTGATGTAAGTTCGTTGCAAGTGGAATGACAGTCTCTGTTACATCCTCAGGAACTCCCATCTTCTTAGCTGAATCGATATTGATTGGAATACATGCAGCTGAAGAACATGTAGCTAAAGCTGTAAATGTTGAAGGTAAAATATTCTTCCAAAATCTTTTAAATCCTTCTTTGCCACCGGCAATAAACGCATATAAACTGTAAACTCCAAAGTAGAATATAAGCGCAATAATCAAATATAAAACAAACGTTTTAAGGAAACCTAAAGCAATACTTGCTCCAAAAGTTCCGACAAATGATGCGAAGTAGCACCCAATACCAATAGGGGCATAATACATAATTAATTTTATAAAGTTAAAAGTAACATCTTTCCCGCTTTCTAAAACCTTTAAAAGAGGCTCGCCTTTATCTTTACTCATTCTAATAGAAAGACCTACTAAAACAGATGCAAGTAATACGGCAACTACATTTTCCTTAGAAAATAACTTAGATAAATCATCGACACTGATTAACTGAACAGTACTTTCCAAAACATTTAACTCTGTATCATTTGTTACTTCAGAGTCAAACATCTCTCTAATCTCTTTACTGTCACCGGGTTCTACCAAATTCGTAATACTAGTTCCGATAAAACCAGCTGCCACGGCAATAAGCGAAGTAACCACAAAGACGATAACCGTCATTACCATAATCTTTCCAAATCTCTTCGGTTGTTTAGTTTTCGCAACCGCCGTTGTCACTGTAAAGAAAATAAGTGGAACAATAACGATAAATAGTAAATTCAAAAATAAATCTCCGAGCGGTTTAACTAAAGACGCATCCTCCTTAAATATAAGTCCGCAAATCGCTCCGATAATCATAGCTAAAACAAGTAATATTGTTTGCTTATAATTTTTCCAAAACTTTTTCATACAAATTCTCCCTTCTAGTTCATTATAGATTTTCCCATCGAAAATATCCACTATGTGTATTCTTCACGAAAATATACAAATTCCCACAAAATACTCACATATTAATTTACTTAAATACCCACTTGTGATAAAATTAAACTAAGGAGAGTGAAATTATGACTTTCAAAACAGATAGTATAAACAATATGCTTAATAATATAGATAGGGAAGACCTTCCGCAAATAAAAAAACTTATCATCGATAAATTCTCTATATCAGGAGAAATTTTAAACGTCGACTATAGTGAACTATTAAACTTTCCAAACCTTGAAACCCTATATTTTGAAAACTGTATCCTAGATTTTCTCGCTATGTCCATTTTGACAAAGTTAAAATATCTTAAAAACCTATATCTTCTAAACTGTGAAGTAATCGAAGGAACCGAAAAGTTAATCGAAAATTTAAATCTCGAAACTCTAGTTATCGATAATACCGACATTAAAACTGATAATTTAGATATCATCAAAGCTCGTAACATCACCTTATCAAGTATCTGCGTGCCCAATATTAAACTTGTCGCAAGTACGTTAAACATCACCAAAGCTAGTTTTCAAAATTTAGATTTTTTAAATAATATCATCACTGAAAAACTCACGATTTCCTATAAAATGTATCAAACAAATGAAGAAGTATTTAATAACCTTCCATATAAAATAATCGTTTTAGAAGAAAACAATAACTTTGTCTATAAGGAGGTAAACTAATGGCTGAATTTAAATATTATAATCATGACCTAAAAATATCTAGCAATTACGCCCCTTACATTGTAACTGGAAAAATAACTGAAGATGACGTCGAAATGCTCAATAATTCAGGGAATCAAAAAATTTTAATCATGTTAAATACCGCTGGTCAAGACAGTAAAATAATTAGTAAAATATCAAAAAACAAAGCCATATTCAGTATTCTAGGAGGTCTTGATTACCTTAAAATATCTAAGTATCGTGATCCATACTACATCAAAAGAACCATTATGAGTCCACTAGTCTTATCATCTATTATCAAAGAATTTGAACAAATAGAAAGTAAAATTCGTCCTACCTGGGATGATACTGAAAAAAGTTTATATGTCTATAAAACCATGACAGAAATGTATCATTATCGATATGAAGGTGAATCTAAATATGAACAAATCGATGGAAACACCTATGAAGTAATTAGATCACTCTCAGGCATGCTTTATAACCGACTTGTTTGCGTAGGATTTGCCTTAGCATTTAAAGAAGAAATGGATAGATTGGGAATACCGTGTTACTACCAAAACAAACGAAATCATCATGCGTGGAATATAGTAAAACTAGATGGTGAATACAGAGGAATTGATCTAACTTGGGAATGCTTCAATAAAAAAAATAATCGCTGTACCTTTAGATGTTTTGGTAGGGACCCAAAATTTTATGAAAATAAGCACCACAATTTAGACCATGAACTAGAAGAAATAAATTTTACCTTAACACCATTTACCGATGAAGAATTAAAATCTCACCTTCAAAATGTCAGCGAAGAGTTAACTAAAACATTCTCTTTAAAAACATTTGAAAATAGTGAAGGAAAGAAAATTAAATATTATATTACTGAAGTGGGGGATAAATATACTAAATATTATATTGACCTTTTTGGCAAACTAGTAGTAGTTTATTTGCCAAATCAAATTCTTCCTAAAGATGGTTTAACCATTTCCAATATTGAAAAAGCTATTACTAATGAAGGTTATATCGGGCCCAAGCCGGCCGAAATTAAAACCAAATATAACCTCTTTACTAGAACAGACGGAACATCTTTTCTAATCACTTCATCAGAAAGAAAGAAAAAAAACTTAGGCGAATTTTGTTATCTCGATATAATTCAAAATAGTCAAGGAGAAGACGTAATTAGAAGAAGTTTCATTTTATCCGAAAATGATTTAACTAAATTTAAAGACGAAAATCAAAAAGAACTTATCGCTAATACGCTCTTGAGTTCTAGGAGACTAGAAAAAAAATTAATTAGTTTCAATGGTTATGTTGGATATATTGGTGATGATTTCCAAATATACTATGACAAAGCAGTTGAAAATTCATTAAATATTCAAAGAGGTAGGAGGTAAAAATGCGAAAATACTTAAAACTAAACAATAATGATAACCAGTTATCCCTAGGAAATATCTGCCGAATTATCAAAAACAATTCTGTCAGTAAAATATTTGCCGGCCAAACAGATATCTTTTGTGCGCTCTTTAATATCGACACTATTAGTGACTCGACTGTCAATAACTACTGCATAGGTTACCGTAGTATCGGACCTGACTATAAAAATATCTATCAAACCTTTGAAAAAAACGGTTACAAAGGCTTTGAAAATATCGCCTTAAATATTATAAATATATTGGAAGGAAACATTAAAAACTTAGAAAATGAAGAAGAGATAAAAAAATATCTAACCCAAAGTCCCCAAGTATCAAAACTTTGTTTAGATCTATATAACTTAGCCAAAAACGATATATCAGTTCCGCGAACCCTTACCTCTGAAATAAATAAATTAATTGTCCAAAAAAACTATTATGAAGTCTTAGAGAAAATTCTTACCTATGCCATTCTTGTTAAACCCCAGCCCATCTATATCGATGATAATCGTTATGAACTTGTCGAAAACATCCTAAACGATACGAATATCTCTGTCAAAGAACTCGAGAAAATGTTAAAACTCCAAATGCAAGATGGAATCAATTATACCTATTCCATAAAAAAACTATCAAGAGAAGGTAACCCCTATGCTTCATTCGAACTAGGAGAAATGGAATATAAAGGAACCATGACAGGTAGACCTCGTTATATTGAAAGCTATAAATACCTAAAAGTTGCCGAAGAAAAAAATCACCCAAGAGCGACATGGCTTATCGCCAAAATGTTTCTCGAAGGAAAACTTACTAGTGATAAAGAAGAAAGTATCGAAGAAGGCTTTAAATATTTGAAAAAAGCTGAAAACCTTGGCAGTACAGCCGCCATCAATACCTTAGGTACTTGTTACTTAACGGCTCAAAATCCAAATCATAAAATAGATGAAGATAAAGCCTTAACCTATTTCCATAAAGCAGCTTCTCATAATTATGTATATGCCTTTAATAACCTAGGCAAATATTATGAACAAAAAGGTGACCGAAAAACCGCCTTTAACTACTATCTAAAAAGTGCGGAATTAGAAGAAAGCTGGGCATGTAACAAAGTAGGGGAGTATTACCGTCTTGGCCTTTATCCCGAAAAAAATCTTTCCAAAGCTTTTAATTATTATAATATTTCTCTAGACGTTCCCCTAGAACTCTTAAATCCTTGGGCCCCATTTAATCTAGCTAAATATTTCTATCTTGAAGGAAATCTTGAATTAGGTCTTGAACCAAATGAAAATAAAGCTATCGAATATTTTAAACTATCCGCCCAAAAAGGAATTCCAAATGCCTATGAAGAACTCATATATATTTACTTAAAAAAACCAGAGACGAATATATCCTTAATTAAAGACTGCTTAACTAAATTATCTAAAACCTCATACTATGATAAAATTAAAGATAAATTGACCGAAAAACTATCCAAAACCAAAATAATCATTGTCGAAAAATCTATATTAAATTAAAAAATATCCTTTTATTTCGTCAATTAATTTTTATGAATATAGCTTTTATGAACATAAAAATAAGAAAAACTAATTAAAATTTTTCTTATTTTTTTCGATAATTTTTAAAGAGTCTTTCTTCCCTTCGTCGTAAAGTAAAATTCTAATATTACCTTGAGCCATTCTCTCTATATTTTCGTGGTGTAAAATTGTCGTATAATCGCCATTTATAATTGGAAAATTATCACCCATATTATTTCTTAAACTAAGCCCCTTATCCTTGTCATAAAAATCTTTTAAAATCATTAAATCACATCTACCATAAACGATAGTCTCTGTATTTCTCACATATTTTTGAACCTCATTTATATTTGGTACCTCTGGTGATAAAGTGACCATCTCACAGCCCATTTTCTCTAAAAGTAAAGCCGTTTCACTATTAACTACATTGAGTGGATAATCACCTATAACTTTATTATCATGGGCATATTTATATAAACTTCCAATCTCACTTACAAGTAATTTCTCATCCCTAAACTCCGGAAACTTATGCATAATTCGCGGAAGCTTATAATAAATATCATAATCTTTATATTTTTTATATAAATCAAAATCTTCCGTATAAATTCTCACATTTTTATCTAAAATCCATTTAAGTTGTTCTTCTGTTCTAACCAAAACTGAAATTTTATTTTTATCATCTTCCTCGATATCCTGCTTTTTATAATCAAATGTCACCTTATTATGAACCTCACATCTTTTATTTATGAGCTCATCCGCACACTGTCTTTTAATATCTTTTAAGAATTTAACAGGAATAAACACATCATCCATCTCAATCTCAAAATTATCTACTATAAAAGGGTAGTTTCCCATCGCACATAATTTTTCTCTAACTTCGTCTTTATTCATTTTATACTTTAAAGCTCTCTCTAACATAGGACCTTCTTTTGTAACCTCGTGTATCTCATCACTGATAGATACTCTCAAATGTCTGCCCTCCAAAGCCAAAACTTTCATATCTATCTTTATTTTTGGCATTTTTATATCATCTATTTCCTTTAAAAGCAGGGTATCAATTGTTTTATTGACTGAAGATTTCTTTTTCAAATTAACCTTATTATCAACTACGGCCACATTACCTTTTTTTACCATATTTTTAAGAAGACCTTTTTCGTCATAAAGCTTATTGACAATCATTCCTTTATTTTCCAAAGTAAATCTTATGCCATCTTCCTGACACAAATCGTCATCTAATCTTATATAAATTCGCCTTTTATCAAATTTTATAACTTCACCTAAATGACTACCTAAATGATTAGGTGATTTTATATTGTAAATGTTTTCATCAAACATATAACCTGACGTAAACGTCCGATTGAAAAGCTTCTTTAAATTGATAATCTCATTTTTTTTAATCTGTGGATTTCCACTTTTATAATATTCATCGATAAGTCTCCTATAAACATGCGTTACATAACCCACATACTCAGGACTTTTCATTCTTCCCTCGATTTTTAAACTGGAAACACCTAAATCCAAAACCTCTTTTAAATTAGAAGCTAAACACAAATCTTTCGTACTAAGTAAATATTTTCCATCTTCCTTAACTATCTCGCCATCTTTTAGTAAATCATAAGGAAGACGGCACGAACCCGCACACATCCCTCTGTTGCCACTTCTGCCACCATTCAAACTGCTGAATAAACAATTTCCACTATAGGAAACACATAAGGCTCCATGGACAAAAACCTCGATTTCCATCCTCCTGCCCAAATTCTTAATCTCATCTAAAGTCATCTCTCGAGCTAAAACAACTCTTGAAACACCGATTTTCTCTAAAAAATTAAAACTTTCCTTATTGTGACAATTTATCTGTGTTGACGCATGAATTTCAAGCTCAGGAATTAAGTTGTGAACTAAAGATATCATTCCAAGATCCTGCATAATAACTGCATCGACTCCAATTTCGTATAAGAATTTTAAATAATCTAAAAACTCTTCTATCTCATTTTCGTAAACTAAAATATTTGCCGTAACATATATCTTAACTCCATATAAATGACAAAGTCTTACAGCCTCTTTTAATTCATCATCGTCAAAATTTTTCGCAAAAGCTCTTGCTCCAAAAGCTTTCCCACCTAAATAAACAGCATCACAGCCACCTTTAATGGCCGCGCGAAGTGTTTCCATATTTCCAGCTGGAGCGAGTAATTCTACCTTTTTCATATAAAACTTCCTTTTCCAGAAGTATTATATCATCCTTGATTATTAAAAACAAATAATATATAATTAAAATAGGTGAGGAACATGAAAAAAGGATTTACATTAGTCGAACTATTAGGAGTAATCGTTATCTTGGGCATCATCGGTATGATAACAGTTCCCTTAGTCCAAAGAACAATAATTGAAAACAACCAAAAACTATGTGAAGATCAAGTAACATCGTTTGAAAGAGCAGCCAGAAACTATGCCAATAAAAACGTTTATCAAACCGAAACATTGATTACAAATAGTGGGGGAACATACAATATCACCTTATCTGAACTTCAAGAAGAAGGCTTCCTTCAAGATGGCGATATTGAAAATCCTTTGACAGGTGAAAACTTCAATTTAAATACAGGTGTCAACATTAAAGAAAGTAATAATCAATTTTCTTATGAATATGACGATCCAAACGCCTGTACAAATTAATCCAAGTACTCTTAAAATATATCGGAATATTTAATTCCGTTTTTTTATGCAATTATTAATGTAATAAATACACAAAATTAACAATGTATAAAATACACTAACCCCCTGAAAAGTTGATTTTTCTGGGGGGGGAAGTACAATGGAATTGTACATAATAGAAAGTAGGAGTAAACATATGAAAAAGATAATAATTATAAGTATATTTATACTAGGAATGATACTACCAAGTATTGATGTAAAAGCTGTAGATGTATCAAATGAAGAAGAACTTAGAAATGCAATTGAGCAAGGAGGAGATATTACTTTAACTAAAGATATTGAAATAACTCAGCCACTTGTTATCGATAAAGATGTGAATATAAGCGGTTATAGAGATATCTTAATGCAAGGTGATAATACACTTATGACTGTTAATAGTGGAAATGTAACATTGAACAATGTTAGTTTATATGCCGGATGGAATGGAAACTATGATGAATATGATAATCCTGATACGGTAGTATCAGGTCAAGGTAAAGCGCTAGTAGTAAATGGTGGAAATTTAACCATAACTACATCTAATTCTAATTTATATGCTGGGAATATAGTTTTACAATTGAATGGCGGAACTGTTACAGGAGCCGCAAGAATATATGCCGGGGAGATTAAAAAAATGCGGGAATTTGGAATTATAAAGGAGGTGTAGGTGTAGAAGTAAATGGTGGTACTGCTAATTTGACGGGTTTTGATATAGAGACGGGTGATAATGCCGCTGTAGTTAATAGAGATGGTGTTTTAAATATTGGTAAAACTTACAGAATCATTTATAGCCAGAAAAATGGTGTACTAGTAAATGATGGTGGGGTTGTTAATATAAACAGTGGAGAGAATCAGGGAGTAAATGTTTTTGAAATTTCAGGAACAGAAAATGCAATATATTTAAATGGTGGAACGGTTAATATTAATGGAAGTATTGATTTGGGTTCAAGTACTTCAGGATATGGCATATATATAAATAAAGGATTTAATACTGTGACGGGAGGAGATGCATTAGTATTATCAAAATGGTTTGCCATAGGATATTATGCAAAGAGTACAGCTGTACCAATTTTTAGTATATATATAAATCCTAAAATAACTAATTTAAAATTAAAGGATGAAAAAGGATTTATGGAGTTTATAGATAATAAAATTAATTTAAGATTCTGTAGTGACTCTTATACATATGATGGTTCTGTTACAGAAGATGAAGGACAAGAACTTTGTCGTCGATATGGTGGTAATGGTAATAAGTATGATGGCCCAATATATTCAAATGAATTGGATAGTTGTACAGCTGTATATATAAACGGAGAAAGACAAAATGAAGTAGACCCATCATGTAATCCGGTAATCGATAATGATGAAACTAATGAACCATCACAAATTGTAAATGTTCCTGCTACATCTGCATATGCATCAATAGTAATTATTGTTTTAGGCATTGTATGTGTGATAATATCTATAATTGTAACTAGAAGAGTTACTAAGAAAAGTTAAAAAGCTATGAAAAAAGGTAAATTTCATAGTTTTTTTCATTTTTTTTGAAAAAAATAAAAAAATTTTGAAATAAAAAAAGGAAATCAGCAAGTGACACACTATGATTATCTATGAAGGAGGCTAACTATAAAAAGTCAAGTACTTTTAATAGTTTTGTCATAAATGGAAAGAGTCCCACGCCAAAAGACTCCAAAAATGGTATTTTTTAAATTTTTTGGAGTTAGAATGTAAATA
>DVFV01000060.1 GCA_018713045.1 Candidatus Coprosoma intestinipullorum
CTGGCGGATCTTGCAAATCAGCGTCCATCACAGTAACAAGGTCCCCATCAGCAGCCTCAAGTCCAGCTAACAAACCAGCCTCTTTCCCAAAATTACGTGAAAATGACAAATAATGAACATTTTCAAAACGGTTAGCAACATCTCGAAGAACCTTTAAGGTTTCATCTTTTGAACCATCATTGACAAAGATATAATCAAAAATCAATTGGTCCTTCATTTTACTTTCAATTTTTTGAGTTTCTTCTAAAAATGGATAAATTGTTTCTTGTTCATTATAACAAGGAACAACAATAGATAGTTTATTTAACATAATTCACATCCCTATATTTGAAAAACTTAACTACTACATAAGTTATAACAATAATAAAGCTAATTAATTCTAACATAAAGCCAATAATTTGGATAGTAGTCTTTTGGTATGTTATTTTTACATGTCCACTGTTATCTATTTTAATCACAGCTCGACCATCATAAAGCGCTTTTTGAGAAACTGTAGGTTTTCGGGCCTCTTTGTATTGTTCTTTTTCATCCTTGGATAATTTGCTATATTCTATTTTAGGTTGACTTCCTTTACCACCGTTAGAATAATAGGCAACATAACCTTTGTACCATATTCTTGGTAAAACAATATCCTGCGCATCTGATGTTCGTAGTTTTACATCAAATTCTAAGTTATTATATCCTTGCTTGACATTTTTTACTTGAACCAAGTCCTTATTATATTCAAATTGATTAATGACACCATTTCTAGCATTTTCATGATTTACAGAAAGATTTAGGTATTCATCACCAGAAGTATCATATGTTGTCATTATTGGATTTTCAAAGGCATTGGAAGCTTTGCTATTTTGATTTCGCATAACATTAATATTACTATCTACTAGACCATATTTATTAGCATAGTTTGAAGTATTAGGTTGAAATGCAAACGGATTAGCAATTAGATAAAAAATTAATTGAACTAAAACAACGGCACCTGTTAACTTTTTAGGAGCACTAATACATATTGCCATAAAAATAAATATAGGCAAAAAGTAAACTAATCTAGTTGTATATTGAAAAATAGCTAGAAACGAATATTTTAAAAAACTTTCCCAAGGTAGAATCTCACTAGAGCAAATTAACAGGATAACTGATAAAAAGATTAATTGCTTTGATAACGTATTTAACTTTCTTAAAAAAACAATAGCAATAACTAAAACAATTAACGACATTGGGAAATAATAATTCTGAATAATATTCTTTAAACTTTCCGAAGTCATTAAAGCTGCTGTTGGAAATGGAAAATCTCTTAATTTCCAATTAACAAAAAATGTTTGTGATTGAATTTGTTCGAAATATTGAAAAATAAAACCCAGACTTAAAAAAATAGCAATTATAATAGAATATAAGAAAGATAGTACTTTTTTTATAGTTAATTTTGTGATATTAAATAATACAAAAATCACTGAAGAAATAGCTAATACAACGGTTGAAATAATATGAGTCTGAACAAGCAGAGCCACTACTATAGCTAAAAGGATAGGGTTTAACTCATTCAAGTACAATACTTTATAAATAGCATAGATTAGTAAAGGAATTAGTGGAGCAACTGCAGTCATACCAAATCCAAAATAAGTTAGTAAAGTTGGTGCTACAATCGCAAAAAGGAGGGCTCTTATTTTGCTGCCTGTTATTTTAAAAACAGTAAAATAACTTGTACAAGCCGTTGCAAATGTTAGTAACCAAACAAAGCTCGCAAATGCTAATGTGCCAATTTTTGTTAATAAAAACACTAATGCAGGGAGATAAAACATCCAATTACCATAAAACATAGGCACACCGTAACCAGCTCCATTTAAAAATAAATAATTTAAATTAGGTAACCAGTCATTATTTTTAATGGATTGTGATAATCCGATAATTCTCGCTAAATGGAAAGGGTAATCGTATATTTGACTTGAAGTGTTCATTGAAACATACGAGATCGCTGTAAATAAAATTGAGTAAACAAATAATGAAAAATAACTATGATTAATAACTATATTCGATAATGATTTTAGTCTTTTCAAATTCATATAAAACTCCGTAAATCTAACTATTCTATTTTAAAGAAATTACTATATTTCTTAATATAACCTTTACCTTGAATCAAATCATATTCTATCAATTTTAGATCTTCTGATACTTTTTTTCCATTAGCATCTAAATTATCCTTATCAATACTTGCAAATTGTAAAACCTCAGTTAATAATGCATAATAAGGTGAAACTTTAGAGTTTGTACACTCTAAAAGTTCTGCTGTTAAATCACTTGAGTTCACATAAGGATAGTACAATTGCTTAGTTGGATAATTACTCCAAATAAAATAATCTGTTTGATATTGTAGTTCGTTGTTACTAGTAAAAGTTGATTGTGGATACAAACCAGGCAAATGATCACCATAAAAAACGACTACTATTTTTTTATCTATGTTAGATAAATTTTCTAACAACTCCTGGGTATCCTTATCTGTTTCATGTAGAAGATTAGCGTAATTAGTTAATTGGTTATTTTCTTCGTCAGAGAAACTGTCGCTTGTGGCACTCAATACCTTATCAAAACTATATGTCCATGGAACATGATTTTGATAAGTTATTACAGAGAAAAATTGATTCGCATTTGTATTAATATTTTCTAACAACGTTTCATAAGTGGAAGCATCACTTGGAAAATTTCCTAACATTGTTACATTTTCTGCCTTTTCAGTTCCATTATCAACAGCAATAAATTTATCAAAACCTAATCTATTATACATATTAATTCTAGAATAAGTCTGAGCATCTCCTAAATGTATAGCTAGTCTATCTTCTTTGTTAAAACAGTTGCTAATTGAGGGAATATATTGCATTTCAGGAACAATTTCAGTAGTCAAAGAAGTAATACTCGATGACAGGTTATACATAGGTAAGCTAGTTAATGTTTCAAATTCCATATTAGCTGTCCCCCCCCCATAACCATCAGACTTCATCAGACCACTAGTAGTATTGGCTTTTATGGCATCAATGTTAGGAAGAACACTATCTGATAGCGTAACACCAGGAATTCTATCTGGATTAGCTAAACTTTCACTTAATATGTATATTACAGTTTGATCAGATATATTTTCTGATCTAGTAGCATTTATTTCTTTTGCTTTTTCTATATATTTTTTAGCTAATTCTTGGATTTTTTCTTCGCTATAATCTTCTGGTGTTTCCATTACTGGAAAAGTCAAATCTTTTGTCCATACATACAATAATGAACGATAAGTTGCGTGAACAGAATTCCCCAACCAATAAACATTATAGTTATTATTAAGCTGAGATATTATAGGAATATTATCTACTATAATACCATTTTTTTCATTCAACATAATTGTGGAATAAAAAGTTATTACTGAGGCTATAACACCTAAGCCAATACATCTATATCTCTTTTTAGATAAAATCTTACCTGAGAAAAGACGCTTTCTAAATTGTATATAAAATAGACAAAAAATAACAATAACAATAAAGAAATAAAAGACAACTTTAATATCAATATATCCAAAAAGTAATTTAAAATCTTTAATCCAACTAAAATCAGATATTAACAAAGGTTCATTTCTCATTGCTTGTTTTATGTAATTAACAATTGAAATCGCACTCCAAAAAAGAATTTCAATTAATGTAGTTATCACAAACCTATTTATAATCAGATAAGCTAATAGGTTTATAATAGTAATACAAGCAATTTGATAGGCTGTTGCACCAGGAAAAACAAACATGTCCATTAATGCGCCATCTGTTTTTAAACCAAGTTGTAATGTGTAGTTAAAGATAAGTCCTAACAATAGACTTGTTGTTATAGCTAAAGAAAAAGTAGGTTTATTACTCCGTATATCATTAACTGCTTGATAAGCAAATCTTACAATAAAATAAAAAGTAACGAAAGTAAAAAAGACATTGATACTAAGTACACCAACAAATTTAGAAGCATTATCTTCAAGCATAGTTGATGAAATGATTTCTGAAAAAATCAGCGTTAATTTGCTATCAGATACAACTAAAAAGACTGTAAGGTAGTAGAGAGGACTTTCTGAACGCTGATATCCTTGAAAAAAAGAATCGAAGTAGTTTTGTAAATAAAATTTTTCAACAATATACTTTAGGACAAAGGCTAATATAATCACAAAAGTGATTAGCACTAGCCCTCTATACTCAAAAAAATGATTTTTTCTAAGGTTTAAAATCCTAAAGTCAGGATTATTAATATTTCGAGTTATTAATATAAAATAGGAAACCACTAAATAAATAAAATAACTCCAAATTAATTTCAAAATATTCTTCTTATTCAAATAATGAACTAAATAAGTCGAAAAACCTACTAATGAAAAACTTTCTAAAATAATAAAAGCAGATTTCACTACTTGAAAATTACCTGAAATATTATTTTCATTTAAAATATTAACACCAACTATTGTTAATGAAATATAAAATGCAAATATAAATAATAATAATCTATGTAAAATTCCTAGATAATTTATTCTCAGAAAAATATTTTTTACTCTTTCGTTCATGTCCTTACTTTTTCTAATGTTCTGTTAAAGATGTATTTGATGGCTCTTGCTGGACCAATGACAATGTATTTCAATGCTCCTCTTATGCCACCTAGGTGATTAAAGTCAATAAAGGTATGTGGGGCACTGTCGCCACGTTCGTTGTATAATTTGTTATCGACAAATGGCGTGATAGCAATTGGATTTTGAACAATCCTGAAATCATAGTGTTCATTCCA
>DVFV01000061.1 GCA_018713045.1 Candidatus Coprosoma intestinipullorum
ATCACTGGTGCTGCTCAAATGGATGGTGCTATCTTAGTTATCGCTGCTACAGATGGACCTATGGCTCAAACTCGTGAACATATCTTACTTGCTCGTCAAGTTGGTGTACCTCGTATGGTAGTATTCTTAAACAAATGCGATATGGTTGATGATGAAGAACTTCTAGACTTAGTTGAAATGGAAGTTAGAGAATTATTAACTGAATACGGATACGATGGAGACAACACTCCAATCATCAGAGGTTCAGCTCTTAAAGCTCTTGAAGGAGACGCTGCTTACGAAGAGAAAATTGGTGAACTTATGGATGCAGTTGATACTTGGATCGAAACTCCAGCTAGAGATACTGACAAACCATTCTTAATGCCAATTGAAGACGTATTCACAATCACTGGTCGTGGAACAGTTGTTACTGGACGTGTTGAAAGAGGTCAATTAAAACTTAACGAAGAAGTTGAAATCGTTGGTCTTAAACCTACTAAGAAGACAGTTGTTACTGGAATCGAAATGTTCAGAAAACAATTAGACTATGCTGAAGCAGGTGACAACGCTGGTTTATTACTTCGTGGTGTAAACCGTGACGACGTTGAAAGAGGACAAGTTATTGCTAAACCTGGAACAGTTACTCCACATACTAAATTTAAGGCTCAAGTTTATGTCTTAACTAAAGAAGAAGGTGGAAGACATACTCCATTCTTCAGCAATTATCGTCCACAATTCTACTTCAGAACAACTGATGTTACAGGTGTAATCGAACTTCCAGAAGGAGTTGAAATGGTTATGCCAGGTGACAACGTTGAAATCACTGTAGAATTAATAGCTCCAATCGCTATTGAAAACGGTACTAAATTCTCTATCCGTGAGGGTGGTAGAACAGTTGGTGCTGGTAGCGTTTCAGAAGTTATTGAATAATAAAAAGCTCGAAAGAGCTTTTTTTATATAAAAAATAGGATATAAATCCTATTTAAATATATCGCTTATTCCAAAAGAGTTTTTATAAACGAAGTAGAGTGGTCTATTCGTAATAAGCTCAAAATCTCCAGCATACTCTGTCACATTTGCGTTAAAATTAAGTTTAAAATCATTTAATCCTTTAAATTTATTTTTTTCTAAAGTTATATTACTAACTCCACCGAAATTAAAATACTTATATCCGAGCTTAGAATATCTACCCAGAAGTTTCCAAATCATCAAATGATTACCACTAAATTTTCTATATTTTTCATCATAACCATTGATTACCAAATAGACTGTATCTTGCCATTTGATAACTAACGCACTTGATATAAGAATTCCATCCGGATAATCTCTAAGTAAATTAGTTGCCTCTGCAAGCTGTTTACTGTACATTGAAACTTCTTTGTCGACCTGTAATTTTTCGTTGACGATCTTTGGATTTTTTCCAGATGAACCGATTAATTTTTTACCTAAATCAAAACTTAATTTATGCATTTCATTGTATTTAGTTTGGGTGTATTTTAAATACTCAGTTGTGTCTAATTTACTATAATAGAAATCTATATTCCCACTTCGGTCAAAATATTTATATAAATCCTTAAAATAATTCAAATCCCTTGGATACTTATCTTTAGTTTCTGAATATAAATATTCAAGATCATCCACATCCCCGTGATAAACCTTAACTCCATTTTTTATAGCTTTTCTAATCTTAGCTTGAAAACCTTTATCGATTTCTTTAAAAAGCTGATTTGTTGGTTTTTCTAAATCGATAATTGCCTCAAACCTCGGTTTTAAAGCCTCAAAATAATTGTTATATCCCAAATGGAAATAACCGAGCTTTGTCATACTACTAAAAATCTCATCGTATCTTGTATTCTTCAAAATACTCTTACCACTTGGATCATATACAGTTTTAATAATCATTGGATTTATCTTGATTGCCACGATATCCTTTTTACCTAAAAACTTCTTAAGTAACTTTGTAAAATTAGTTAAAAGTTCTGTGTCGTTATAATCTATTAAAAAACCTCGAGGTGCGCTTGCATAACGGAAGCCATTTATCTTTTGAATTAAAATTAAACTAGCTGCCTTAATTTCGTTATCGTCAACTAATCCCACAAACATTGAATTTTGATTTTGATTGTTCATCGCCAAAGCATATTCAACTGTCTGATACATTGAAGATGGTCTAAACCGTTTGCTAAACGCTAAAAACTCATCATTAGTCAGTACTTTTATCTTCATATAAGGCCTCCCAACGTAATAATTATACCACGTAACACTTTATTTACCAAACTATTTTGTATATCCGTACTTCTTTACAATCTCATGTTTATTATCATCTAAAACATTTGGAATATAAGTCTTATCATAAATAGGGGACATTTCGAATGCAAACTTATAATTATATCTTCCAGTCTCTATAATCCCACCTAAATTAGGCCTAACCTTTTTAAGCTCATCGCAAATAATCAAATGTGTAAACTGGCCGCTCGCAATATGAAAATTATTATTAAGCGACAAGTTCATATCTATCGCCCCAGGAAAACTTTGATTTTCGTCAAAGCACAAATCACTTAACGTAGGGACATTTATTTTTACAAAATTACTTCTCGACGTAATCATCATCTTATGTGAATGCCCGTCTAATGCGAAATGATTTTCAATCGGCATGTAATTAAACCCTTCTATTTTGTGCCTTACATAAAATATATCACTACCTATATTTATAACTCCGCATCCTAAAGCAAAAGGAATAATATCATATCTTTGTCTTTGAATTTTCTCTCTTATATTAATACCCATCTCAAACGCACTGTAATCGTGATTACCAAAACAGACCAAATTTAAAATCCTATCGTCAAAAGGGTAATTGTTAATCGCATTGATAATCTGCGCCTTAGGCATTTTATTGTCCCTGTATTCCCGTGAAAAAGTCCCATCGATAAAGTCACCGCAGTGAATAATAATGTGAATACCATTTCTTCGGCAGTAATCATAGATTAAATCTAAATACTCGAAATTACTATAACTATTACCGAAATGCGTATCCGAAATAACCATCGCCCTAAAATTGTGGGCATATTTTAAATCTATTGAAATCGTATTCATGCATTCATCATCGAAAACGTATCTAAGTTCTCCAGAATCGTTGATATCGGGAACCATGTTATTTTTCTGAGTTATATTCCAAACCGTTAAACTCAAATTTCGAAAATTGGTATTAGTCTCCTGCCTTATCTCACGAATAGTTTTCCCGTTTCTTATTAAATCAAAAACATCGTTTTCCAAGTATTTCATTTTACCTCTCCAGTCTTTACCTATTCTAACATTATAAATAATAAAAGTAAATAAAAAATCATTTGACATAAAATCAATATTAGTGTATAAATTATATTAGTTTAAAAAAGGGAGTGAACATATGGGTAAAAAATTAGTTATTGTCGAATCACCGACTAAAGTAAAATCAATAAGTAAATACTTAGGTAAAGATTATATTGTATCTTCTAGTAAAGGACATATTAGAGATCTGTCAACTAAAGGCAAATACGGTTTAGGAGTTGATATTGAAGATCACTTTAAACCTGACTACAAAACAATAAAAGGCAAAAAGAAAGTAATCGATGAACTAAAAAAAGAAGCGAAACAAGCCGATAAAGTATATCTCGCAACCGATCCGGACCGCGAAGGAGAAGCCATTTCTTGGCACCTTTATAAATGTCTTGGTTTAGACGATGATCATTATAGTAGGGTAGTCTTCCATGAAGTTACCAAAAAAGCTGTCTTAGAAGCATTTAAACACGAAGGAAAAATCGATCAAAACTTAGTTAGTAGTCAAGAAGCTAGAAGAATTCTTGATAGAATAATTGGTTTTAGATTAAGCAAACTAATAAGATCTAAAACTGATGGAAGTTCCGCTGGCCGTGTTCAAAGTGTTGCCCTTAAACTGATTGTCGATAAAGAAAGAGAAATAAATGCCTTTAACCCTGAAGAATATTGGACAATTACGGCTAATTTTAAAGACTTTGAAGCTGACCTATTTGAATATAAACATAAAAAAATTGAAATCAAAACCGAAGACGAAGCTGACAATATTTTAAGCAAATTATCTAAAACATTTACTATTGAAAGCATTGATAAAAAACGTAAAAATAGACAATCAAAACCACCGTTTACAACCAGTACGATGCAGCAAGAATCATCAAACAAATTAAAATTTTCATCTAAGAAAACTATGATGGTTGCCCAAAAATTATATGAAGGAATCGACCTTGCCGATGAAACCGTCGGACTAATAACTTATATGCGTACCGATTCCATCAGATTATCAGATGACTTCGTTGCCGAAAGTTATAAATACATCGAAAACAAATATGGTGAAAAATACACTGGCCCAGTAAAAAAATCTAAAAAAACTGAAAACGTTCAAGATGCCCATGAAGCTATTAGACCGACAAGCATTACACGAACACCAGAGTCAGTAAAACCTTATTTAACTAACGACGAATTTAAGTTATACCGTATGATTTACTATCGTGCTTTAGCTAGCCTTATGGCTCCAGCTGAAGTTGAAGGAACCACCGTTATCTTAGATAACAATGACTATAACTTTAAAGCAACTGGTCAAATTATCGTCTTCGATGGATACTTAAAAGCATATAGTGATTACGAAGACACTAAAGATACCATACTCCCACCATTTGATACCTATAAATCTAATGTAATTGCATCATCTTCAATCGAAAAAGAGCAACATTTCACCCAGCCTCCAGCTCGTTATACCGAAGCTAAACTTATTAAAACGATGGATGAACTTGGAATCGGTAGACCAAGCACCTACGCCACAATCATCGATAATATTAAAGAACGAGGCTATGTTAACTTAGTTGAACGTAAATTCGTTCCAACCGAAATTGGCTTTGAAGTAAACGATAAACTTCAAGAATGCTTTAGTAATTTAATCAACGTTAAATATACAGCGGCCATGGAAGAGGATTTAGATAAAGTTGCCGAGGGTAAAGAAGTGTGGTATGAATTACTCGAAAAATTCTATAAAGACTTTGAACCAGCCGTCAAAGAAGCCTTTGACAAACTTCCTAAAAAAGAAGCCGAAGAAACCGGTGAAATGTGTCCTGAATGTAACCATCCATTAGTCATCAGAAACGGAAAATACGGTAAATTTGTCGCTTGTTCTAACTTCCCAGAATGTAAATACATAAAACAAGAACCAAGACAAGAAAGTATAATCTGTGACTGTCCTAATTGTGATGGAAAGATAGTTGAAAAAAGAAGTAGAAAAGGAAAAGTCTTCTTCGGCTGTAACAATTATCCAAATTGTAAAACAGCTTATTGGGATAAACCAACTGGAGAAAAATGTCCAGAATGTGGCAGTATGCTTACTGAAAAGAAAAATAAAATCAAATGTTCAAGTTGTGACTATACAAAAGAAGCTTAACCGCTTCCTTTTAATTTGACAAAAATCTCATACCATGTATAATAAAGTCGGAAAGCAGTGATATCATGGATAAAAAAACAGTTAAAAGATATAAACTAGTCTTATTAAGTACCGCCTATAGAGATAGAGAAATATATACCGACGAAAATGGAAACTATAAATTTACCTTAACTGAAATAGATGCAATAACTACAGATTATGATAATCCTAAACAATTTATAACCGCCAATCGCCTTAACCCCGCTTGCGATAAATTAAGCATCACTTACCAAGCAAAAAATCAAACAAGATATTTAATGGCCGTATTTTCAAAAGACGAATTTTTAAAACGAATTTCACATGATAATATCGGTAAATATCAAGTAAATAAAAATTGTTACTTTGTTAACAGTACTGAAAAAATATGTCTAAAAATAATCAGAAATGAAAAATTAATGAAATATCTTATCGACTACCATTACATATCAGGAAAGCCATTAATAAATGACTTTGAAAACTTAATGTATGGTTACAATAATTATCGAAATGAATATGATTATTATTTAAAAAGACTTTTAAATAAACTGGAGCACTATAAAACAATTAGAGGACTTGTAGTCGGAATAAATAATTACGAACAAATGATGGAAATCATAGACCGTGAAAACCCATTATCGACACCATATATTGAACCTAAAATTATTAAGCCAAAACAACTTCCAGATTTAACTAAAGATAATTACGTTCAAGCACCTCTAGAAGAATACACTCAAGGAACCTTATTTGATTTGAAACCAGTTCAAAAAACAAAGAAGAAAAAATAAAATTTCTTCTTTTTAAGTATTAAATGTTAATTTGCTAAAAAATAATTCAAAGACTTACAATTAATGTAATAAAAACACAAAATTAATGTATAAATCACACAATCCCCCTAAAAAGTTGATTTTTATGGGGGGGGGGGGTGTACAATGGA
>DVFV01000062.1 GCA_018713045.1 Candidatus Coprosoma intestinipullorum
CCTGGTCTAGATGGGGGTAAAATACAATTTAGTGGCTATCCTATAAACTTTGTTAAAGAGAATAAAACATTAACATCTAAGCATTTGAAACTTTATATAGCAAATGATTAAAATTGTTTCATATTTTCATAGAGCATTGGTTAGATTTAGAAATTTTGAAACTTAGCGATTCTGAAAATTATCACCTGAAATTAATAAAGAAATCTATATACTGGTTATAATCTGTATATAGATTTCTTTATATATTTATTATTATGGTTTTAGAATTACTTTAATGTTATTATCTTTTTTCTGATCGAAAATATCATACGCTTGTTTTGCATCTTCTAAAGGCATTGTATGAGTTATAATTTCTGTTGGATCAAAAACCTCATTTTTAATCATTTCATATAATTTTGGCATTTGATGAATAACTGGCGCTTGTCCACTTTTTACTTGGACATCTCTATTGAAAATTAAATCTATTGGAAAATTGTCTGCAGGTGTACCGTAAATACCAGTTAATTGAATCGTTCCAAATTTTCTTACTGATTCAGCTGCTGTAATAATGGGACTAATATTACCTCGTTGCGCTGAATTTGAACTTATCTCTAAATCATCTTGAGCAACTTGGCCATCCATTCCAACACAATCTATAACGACATCTGCACCACCGCGTGTGCTTTCATGAAGTAATTTTCCTATATTATCTTCTTTAGAAAAATTATATACTTCAGCGCCATTGGATTTTTTGGCATGGTTTAATCTATGTTCTACATTGTCAATGGCAATAACACGTTCAGCACCTTTTAATTTAGCAAATTTTTGTGCCATTAAACCGATTGGACCACAACCGAGAACAATAACGGTATCTCCAGATTTTACGCCTGCATGTTCAACACTCCAATAAGCTGTTGGGACCACATCAGATAAAAATAATACTTGTTCGTCTTTCAAATCACTATCTGGAACTTTGAAAGAGGAGAAATCGGCAAATGGGACTCTCAAATACTCTGCTTGACCTCCCCAGTGGTTTCCGTGCATGCCACCAAAACCGAAGAGTCCACCATTATTCATTTTCCAACTTGCCGGTGATGGATTAGAATTATCACACTGAGACTCCATTTCATTATTACAATAGAAACAATCGCCACAACCTATGTTAAAAGGTATAACTACTCTATCTCCCTTTTTTAAGGTTTTAACCTCTTTTCCTACTTCTTCTACAATTCCCATTGGCTCATGTCCAATAACAAAATCAGGATCCATAAATAAATCACCTTGATGGTAAAGATGTAAATCAGAACCACATATACCTGAAGCTGTTATTTTTATAATTGCATCCGTTGATTCTTCTATTATTGGATCATGTACTTCACGCACTTCCATGTTTTTATGACCTTGATAAGTAACTGCTTTCATTTGTACCACGCTCCTCTAAAGATTTTACCCTTGATATTATAATGTAAACTCAGAGTAATAAATTGATTTATTACTCTTTTTAGAAAATTATTAGTTCATATGTAGCAAAATGCCAAACATCCTATTTATTTAGCCAAAATTAATTAAAAAGTAATTATAGATAAGTTTAATACATGTAAGCAATATACTAGAATAAAATTAAAGATTTACCTAAAAGTAACTATACAGTTTTGACCCGTTTATAAGTAATTGCTGATTTTAAAGAAGAATTTGTGTGTTTTCTTAAACCGAAATAAAAATCTGAAAAGCGAAGGATTTTAATGTTTATTGCTTTTAAAAGCTGATAATTTAAATGCACATTATGTTATTGCTACTTTTTGGGAAATTAAGTTACTTACAAACTATGGAAGATTCTCGAAAATATAAAGTACCTCATAAGAAAAGAGAGATAAAAAATGTATAGATCAAGATATATTCGTTAACGAGCATGTTTTGAAATGATTAAGACACTCTTTATAAAGAAATATTTTTTTTATAATACTTTATAGCTTAAAAATTTTGAAAAATTTGTTTAATTTTCATACTTACTTTTTTTCGGTGTAGTTAAAGCTACGACAGCTATAATAATAAATAGTCCGCCTACTAGTTGATAGTATCCAAAGGATTCATTTAACCAAGTAATTGAAATGATAATGGCAACAAGAGGTTCTATACTGGATAAAATGCTTGTTTCAGATGGGGATAAATACTTTAAACTTCCGATATAAAGAAGAAATGAAAGAGTTCCACTTATAATCACACCTAATAACATAACAGTTGTTGTGATTGTTAAGTCTTCAATAAAACTTTGAATACTTAAATTTAAATTTAATAAAAAGGAAAATACACCTGCGATTAACATCCCCCACCCAACTACAAGAATGACGCCCCATTTTTTGATTAAAGAAACCGGTTGTATAGTGTAAAATGTAAAACCTAGCATTGTAAGAAATCCAAAAATAATACCCTGTTTGGTTAGAAGAATGTTTTGATACGAACCATTTGTGATTAAAAAATAGAGACCAATTAAAGCTATAACTATAGAGATAAATTGTCTGGCAGTTGGTAGCTGCTTGATTTGTATGGATACATAAATTGTAATAAGGATTGGAGCAAAAAACTGAAACAACATAGCCGTGACAGCATTGCTTACATTGATTGTCTCGATAAAAAAGTATTGAGCACCGAGCATACCAATAACGCCAAATAATATGAGTTGAAATCTGTGACCTGGGTACTTCCAAATTTCAAATATTTGTTTTTTTGAAAAAGAAAGATACAAGAGAAGAAAACTTCCAGCTAATAGTAAGCGAAAAACAAGAAAATCTATGGATGAAATGCTGGAATGTTGGAAAAGCCACTGTATCATCGGACCCGATAGGCCCCAAAGAGTTGCTCCACTAATAATCATAATATATCCTATATGTTGATTTTGCTGATTCATTTTAACCCTCCATTGTTAGTATTTTTATTGCTATGATGTAAAAATTGTACTCTTAAGGTATTATAGTGAATATCTGACTCTTTTATAAGTGTCAGTATTTCATTAGTAGAGGGGACCAGATTTAATGTTACAGTTAACACCGAATTTTGATATTCAAGGCAAAGATCCGATTTATATCCAGTTATATTCGTATATTAAACAAGAGATAAAGAAAAAAAGATTATTACCTGAAATGAAGTTGCCTTCAAAACGAAAACTTTCTCAGCATCTTTGCGTTAGTCAAAATACTGTTGAATCTGCCTATGGGCAATTAGTTGCTGAAGGCTACTTAAAAGCGCTTCCTAGAAAAGGATATTATATTTGCGATATTGAAGAAGAGGATTTTAATATAAATTATCAAAACCCCCAGTATGTGGAGGAAAAATTAAATAACAACGATGGTTATACCTATGATTTTGCATACACTGGTGTTGATCCAGAATCTTTTCCTTTTAACCTTTATAGAAAGTTGGTAAATGAAATATTTCAAAGTGATAACAAACAAATATTACAGTTAGGCCATCCTCAAGGAGAGCTATATTTACGAAGAGCGATTGCGGATTATATTTACGAAGCAAGAGGAGTAAAATGTTATCCAAGTCAAATTGTTATCGGATCTGGCACACAAACTTTAATGAAGATACTTTTTCTATTATTACCAAAGAGCAAATTTGCTGTTGAAGACCCTGGATATCATAGGAAAATGATGTTATTTGAAAAAGAAGCAAATCAAGTAGAATTCATTCCAATCGATTCAGAAGGTATGCTTGTTTCTCATTTAATTAAATCTGATGCAAATGTAGCGATTGTGACGCCCTCCCATCAGTTTCCTAGTGGTATGATTATGCCGGTTTCAAAACGCTTACAAATATTGAAATGGGCAAAAGAACAAAAAGACCGTTATATTATTGAAGATGATTATGATAGTGAATTTCGATATAGTGGTAAACCAGTACCTGCGCTTCAAGGGTTAGATACCGGAGAAAATGTAATTTATATGGGTACTTTCTCCAAATTACTATTACCTTCTCTGCGTATTAGTTATATGGTTTTACCAATTTCTCTAATCAATATCTACCAAGAAGACTTTTTCTTTTATGCTCAAACAGTCTCTCGCATAGACCAAAATATCTTAAAAGAATTTTTAAATAGAGGACATTGGGAAAAACATATTCAAAAAATGAAAGTGGTTTATCGAAAAAAAAGAGATGTTTTAATTACAGCTATTTCAAAACATTTCCCAGAAAGTGTTGAAGTTATAGGCGAAGACTCTGGTTTGCATTTAACCCTACGTTTAAATAATGGTATGACAGAACAAGAGGCTATTGATCAAGCAGCAAAATTTGGTGTAAAAGTAAATTCTGTTTCTGAATACGGGGAAAATGATGGCCAAACCGTCCTCCTTGGCTTTGCAGTACTATCCATAGAACAAATAAAAGCAGCAGTTAAACTGCTTGAAAAAGCATGGTTTGAAAAAAATACAAGTAATTACTATTAAGATTTTCTTTTTCATTAATGACTCTAAAGATAAGTATATACAAAGTATTGTATATAAGAATGATGCTAAAAGAGACTTTTGTTACTCATATTGTGATATCAACAATAGTTTCGATAGCAAGGTTAGTATTTATACTAATATTCCATTATTTTTAATATTAATTTTATTATAAAGATTAACTTAAAGCGAAGTATAATTATACTTCGCTTTTTTAAATATATAATCTAATGACCCTATATACACTATTAATATCAGAAAAAATATTTTGTATGTTTAGAGCGTACTTATATGTCTCTGAGTCATTCTCTATTTATATCAATTTACTAGTCAATATAAAAACATATCAATATTCCTGAAAGAGATTATATAAAGTTCGGTTCAATTTTTCTTCTTTAAAAAAATTAACTAATTTTCATTATTAATTAATTTCAAATATTCATCTCCCCATTCACAAATACCATAGACCACATTGTCGAGAGACAAACCAACACTAGTTAATCGATATTCAACTTTTGGAGGGACTACTGGATATATAGTTCTTTTTATTATCATATCCTTTTCAAGCTCCCTTAATTGTCTAATTAACATTCTTTGATTAATATCTGGTAATTTTTTTTCTAATTCACTCAACCTAAGTACTTCTGATTGTAATAAATGATAAATAATAGGGATTTTCCATCTACCACCAATTACTGATAAAGCTAAATCTTTAGAAGTGTAAAATAATTTATTATTATATTCTATTAACAATTTCTTCTCCTCAGTGACATATTTGTCAGTATTGTATTTCCGAAGTTATTATAGCATAATGAATACATAATATATAGGAGGTAACAACATATGGAATTACAATTAGCAATTGATTTATTAAATAAAGAGGAAGCAACAATACTTGCGAATAAAGTTAAAGATTATGTAGATATCGTAGAAATTGGTACACCAATCGTTATAAATGAAGGTTTACCAGCGGTTCAACACTTAAATGATAATATTGAAGACGTAAAAGTACTTGCAGACTTAAAAATTATGGATGCTGCCGACTACGAAGTAAGCCAAGCAATTAAATTTGGTGCAGACATAGTAACAATTTTAGGCGTTGCAGAAGATGCATCAATTAAAGCTGCAGTTGATGAAGCACATAAACACGGCAAACAATTATTAGTAGATATGATTGCAGTACAAGATTTAGAAAAACGTGCGAAAGATTTAGATGATTTAGGCGCAGATTATATCGCTGTTCATACTGGTTATGACTTACAAGCTGAAGGTCAATCTCC
>DVFV01000063.1 GCA_018713045.1 Candidatus Coprosoma intestinipullorum
TTCCGTATCTTTTACGCAGCGGTATTTTTCGATCAGTTTTTTCAATTCCGGTGATATTCTCATTTTAGCCATTTATTATTTCCTTCCTCTTTTCTACAGTATTTAAAGATACCCCAAGAAGCTAATTATAATATTTCTTGTATTATAACACAAATCCACAAAATTCTCCACCCGATTAGCAAATTAAATATTTGCAAAAGCAAATTTTATTTTGCGTTTAGAAACCAAATATCTGTTCTTTTACTAGACAATTAAACAGTGATAAACTTAATCAAATAGAGAAAATAAAAATCAGTGATTTGTTTTCCTAATAGAAAAAGAAGCGGCCACCAACTATTAAGCAATCGGTGGTCGCTTCTACAAGCTCTGCTAATCGTTAATTGAATGCTCCAGAATTCCTTAAATCATCTGAAAATGCTTTAGTGCCTCCATAATCGCCGCTTCCTTTTCCGGGGGGCACTGTGGCACCTTAGCATCTTCCTTCTTTGACAGATTATAATTCTTCCCCACATCCAGCCCGCACTTCCGTTTGACCTGGGAGATATACAGGCTGGACACCTTCAGGCCGTGCTTTTCCAGCACATACTCCTTAATCTCTTCATAGGTAGCCTTGCTCTCCGCCGCTGTCAAATCCAGCTCGTCCAGATTCAGCTCCACCTCAATATGCTGCTTGGCGTTAAGTTTGGACAAAAGCACTACTGTCTCTACATGATAAGTCTGCGGAAACATATCAAAAGGTGTAACCTCTAAAACCTCATAACTATCTTCCATGAGTTTTAAATCCCGGGCTAAAGTAACCGGATCACAAGAAACATAAACAATCATTTCCGGATTTATCCTTAAAATATTCAAAACGCATCTCTTACCAAGCCCTGCCCTCGGTGGATCGACCACGGCAATATTTGCTTGATAACCTTTCAAAAATTCGAGCTTTGAAGAAACATCACCTAAAATAAAATTGACATTATCAGTCCCGTTTAAAACCTTATTCATATTAGCCGCCTCTATCGCATCTTCGTTTATCTCGATTCCAATAACTTCCTTAAAATATTTACTTAAAAAAATTCCAATAGTTCCTGCTCCACAATATAAATCTAAAACCTTTTTATTACTATCTTTCGGCAAACTATCTAAAACCTTACTATAAAGCTTTTCTGTCATCTCTTTGTTAATCTGAAAAAAAGCATCTTTTAAAACGTAAAACTTACAATCTAAAATTGAAGCTAAAACAAACCTTTTCCCATAAACAAGTTCATCGTTCATATAGATTGAATCACAAACCAAAGTCAAATCTTTGATATCCATCCTTCCTTTAATTATAACCATTACTTCATCATAAGCCTTAATCGTAATCTCAGATACCTCACTCAAATTCTCACTATTCAAAACAGAAATTACTTCATTAATCTTCTCATTAGCAAGATAATACTTATCAATCGGCACAAAATCGTGAGTTCCATTCTTATAATAACCTACCTTACCATAAACTTTCAAAGTAATTTTATTTCTATAGCTCCAAACTTTAGGAGAAGGAACTATCTTTCGCACTCCAGAGTTTATACCCGCAAACTTCTCTAAAATATTTTTTACCTTATTCTCTTTGTATTCTAAAGCCTTCTCGTATTTTAAATGCTTTAAGCTGCACCCATCTTTTTCATAAGGACATCTGCCCTCTACTCTATCAGGTGATACTTTTAAAAATTCTAAAACTTCTCCTTCCAAAAATTTTTTCTTTTTTAAAACGATCTTTACATAAGCTTCTTCCGAAGGTAAAAAATCAGGAATAAAAACTACTTTTCCATTATAAAAACCTATACCTCTGCCAAAATCATCTAACTTTTCACATTTTATTAAAATTTTATCCATATTACATCACAAAAAAATTATAACATAATCTTTTATTTTAAGTACATAATAAAAAAAGAAAGGAATTAAAAGTATGGAAAAAATAGATAAAAACGTTCGTAAAGTCACTCGTAAAATTAAAAAATTATATGGTGAAAGTCCTGATTTAAATACCCGAATCATCGACATCCAAGGTCAAAAAATTGGTTGTCTTTTTTTCGAAAGCTCATCTCAAACAAGTACCATATCTGACTTTATCATCAAAGCCGTTGACTATACCAAAGACAATATCTTTGATGACCTCTTCGAATCACTAAAAAATAATATGTTCAACTCCCAAGTAATTATCATCGATGACTTTTCACAGTTTCCATATTTTCTCTCTAGTGGATTTACTATCATTGTCGTTGACAAATGCGACAAAGCCATCGTTATGGAAACCAGGGCCCAGTTAGACCGCGGTGTTACCGAATCGACTACTGAACCTATATTGCGCGGCTCCAAAGATAGCTTTACTGAAAGTCACTCTAAAAACCTTGGCCTTTTAAGAAAAAGAATCAAAGACCCAAACCTTTGGTTTTCCGAATTAAAAATTGGCCGTAGAACCCAAACTCGAATAAGTATTGCCTACATGAACGATATTGCCGATAAAAAAAACGTTGACGAAATAACCAAAAAATTAAAAAAAATAAACATAGACGGTATCTTAGATAGTGGAAACCTCATTGACTACCTCACCCAAAACAAATCCTCATTCCCTCAGTTCCAAAGTACTGAAAGACCCGACATCGTCTGTCAAGCCCTTTTAGATGGTAAAATCGTCATCATAGTTGAAAACTGTCCATTTACAATTATTCTCCCAACTGTCTTCATCGACTACTTCCACACATCTGAAGACCAATATCAAAAATCTGTAAACATCTCTTTCACGAGAGTCCTTAAAATATTTGCCTTTCTAATTACTCTCTTTACTCCCGCCATCTATATCGCCATTACCACCTTTGATCAAAACACCGTACCAGACAAACTATTAATCTCCCTAGCCGTTCAAAGAGAAGGAGTTCCTTTCCCGACAGCCTTTGAAATAATCCTTCTAATGACCATCTTCGAAATTCTAAGAGAAAGTGATATTCGCTCGCCAAGTGGCATGTCTGCGGCCATGAGCATCGTCGGCGCCTTAGTTCTAGGTCAAGCCGCAGTTGACGCCGGAATTGTTTCCCCAATTACCGTCATTGTTGTTGCCATAACCTCTATCTGCAGCATGATCTTTACCGACATCGACTTCATCAATGGTATCAGAGCCTGGCGCTTTATCTTTATTATAGCTGCGAGTTTCCTCGGCCTAATCGGAGTCTTATCGGCCAGTCTAATCCTTCTAATAAAACTCGCCTCTCTTGAAAATTATAAAACTAGTTACCTCTCTCCATTCGCCCCATTTAACCTTAAAGCCCAAAAAGATGCCATTGTCAGATTTTCCATCTCCCATATATTTAAAAGACCAAAATACATAAGTGAAAAAAATCAAACTAGACAAAGGAGGTCATCATGAAAAAAATACTACTTGTTATATCTCTTTGTTTTATCTTAACCGGATGTGGCAACTACGCCGAACTAGATAAACTTGCCATCGTAACCGGTGTGGCCATTGACAAAGATGGTGATGATTATGAAATCAGCTATCTAGTCGCCAACTCACCAAAAGGTCAAACTAGTAGTAAAGAAGGTGAAGCCAAAACCACCGTCTATTCGGGAACCGGAGAAACAATTCCCGATGCCGCCATGATCATCGAACAAAAAAGTCCTAAAAAAATCTACCTTGGACACGTAAACGTCGTTATTATTTCTGAAGAAATTGCCAAAGACGGATTTTTCAAAGTAGCCGATTGGCTCTTCCGAAACCCCGAAGCCAGAAAACAATTTTACCTTTTATTAGCCAAAGATGAAAAAGCAAAAAATATCATTAAAATAATCTCCCCACTCGAATCGTTTCCATCTCAAAGTATTGCCACTCTCCTAGAATCAAACCGTGATTCCATATCAGCATCGACGACAACCACCTACAATAACTTTGTCGGATACGTCCTCGAACAAGGAGCCGATCCAATCGTTCCGACCATTACGATTAAAGGCGACGTCAAAGAAGGAAGTGATCAATCAAATATCGAAACAACTGAACCAACAGCTTATCTCGCCCTTGGCCCACTAGCTATCTTCAAAGAAGATAAACTAGTCGGATATGTAAAAGCCAAAGAAAGTGAACTCATAAACCTCATTCAAAATAAAATTAAAGAAATAAAATACACATTAAATTATAACGATGATGACATCACCATCGACTCATATAATCTCAAAACCAAACTGTCCCTAAAAGATGAATGGCACGTAAACCTAAATATAACTGGAACCGGCAACATTTACAACATTAACTCTGATATCGATATAAGTGACCCAAAAGAAATTGAAAAAATCGAAAAGAAGTGGAATAAATCCCTTCAAAAATCATTAAAAAAATTAATTAAAAAAATGCAAAATGAATTTAAAAGTGACATCTTTGGATTTGGTAACAAAATATACAGTACCTATCCTCAAAAGTGGAACCAAGTAAAAGACGAGTGGAACGACAAATACTTTAAACAAGTAAAAGTAACCATTAATTCAAACCTCAAAATTCCTGACACTGGTTCCCTTAAAGATACATTAACGGAGGCGAAAAAATGAAAAAAATAAACTCATTTGAATATGGTACTTTAATTTGGTTTCTCATAAGAGCGTGCTTTATCGTTTCCTCAGCCAGCCTAATCATCTCTATAAGCGATGAAGAATCATGGTTTTCGATTATAATTGGAACCCTAATCGGAATTATCCCATTTCTCATTTATGAATACTTAAAAAAGAAATTCCCAAACCAAAACATTATTGAAATCAATCAAAAACTCTTTGGAAAATTTGGATATATTCTAAACTTTGTAATGTGTTTAACCCTACTTGTATTTATTATCATCACCTTTTGGATGCTAACTAATTTTATAAATACCCAGTTTCTCTATAAAACACCATTTCTCGTTGTTGCTCTCGCCCTAATTCTTCCTATTGCCTATATTAATTTTAAAGGAATCAAAGTCATCGGAAAAGTAAGCCTACTTTCGTTTTACATATCGTTTATCTTTATCATCTTAATCCTCTCAGGTATCATAAGTGGCATCTACATCGACAATATCAAACCATTCTTCGTCCACACTCCAAACGAAATATTATATAGTGCCTTAATTTTTATCTCTTTTAACGTTCTTCCTATCTTTCTTTTAACCATTATTCCTAAAAACCAAATAACTAACTACTCTTCAAAGAAAAACTTCTTATTCTATATTTTTGCCTGCCTATCTCTCTTAAACGTCATATTTATGACAATTACCATATTTGGTATTGGCCTTTCCAGTATCTACGAATATCCTTGTTTTGAAATTCTCAAAAGAGTCAGTATCTTAGATATCATCGACAGAGTCGAAAGTATCCTCACCATCGAATGGATTCTCGCCCTCTTTATCATAATCAGTATGATTCTCTACTTCCTAAAAGAATCATTTAAAACGACCTTTAAAAACATTAAAAAAATAGATAAAAAAGGGAACTACTTTGTTATCGTAGTCTCCCTCATAACTCTAATTGTCTCATCGATAATCTTTCTAACTAATGGTATGGAACTAGAGTTCTTCAAAGGTCCATTTATATATCTTGCAATATTCTCCTTTGTCTTGCTGCCAATTATTACCGCTCTTAAAGCTAAATTCTCTTCATAATCAAAATAGCTGAAGCAAAAATAATTGCAATAACTAAAATCAAAACGACAATAACCTTAAAAACACTGACCTTTCTTTTACCACCCTCAAAATCAGATTTACTAAGTTTTATACTTGAAGTAAAGAACGTGTTATCCATTACCCTTGTCTTCTCATTATCATCTATAAGTTCGTTTATATTTTTAATCTCGCCAACCTTAGTGTCATCGCCCTTTAAATCGCTAAATAAATCAGAGGCCAAATCATCATCGTTCTTACTTGCCAAACTCGTATCAGTGATAGTCTGTAACATATCTTGAAGTTCTTCTGAATCCTCCTCGTCAAGCATTCTCTTCCTCTCACCATCCAAATTCAAATCCTTCAAAATATCATAATTTGTATTTCTTAAAACCCTCTCTTTATCATCAGGCTTTTTCTCTTCTCTAGCTTTATTTAAAACATCTCTAATATCATAATCTCTCTCTGTATCCTCAACATACTTTGGTCTTGGTTTTGGTCTTTCATAATCGATATCAGTTCTCGTTAAGTTTCTATACCTTCTTTGTTTTTGATACTTCTCCCTATTATCAAGCATCTTTTTAACTTGTGTAATATCTACTTCGTTACTCTTTGGCGCATCGGCAACTCCTTCGATATTACTATAAGAACCATAAGAATAAATAGTATTATACAAATTCTTATTCTTCTTACTGCGGCTTCCATTAGACTCTTTTTTGTAATATCTTTCCATCCTCGTCGCCATAGACTCACCTCTATATTAATATATCATATTTTACACATTTTTTAAAGTTCATCTTGCCTTTTTCGGGACTTTTAATTATAATCGTTTATAGGAGGCACAGTTATGGCAAAAGTAGAAATTGATAAAAGCATATGTATCGGCTGTGGAGCCTGCATGGCAACCTGCCCAGACGTCTTTGAAATGGACGAAGACGGATTAGCTAAAGTTAAAAACGACGAAATAAATGATGACGTTAAATTAGCTTGCGATTGTTGCCCAGTTGGCGCCATCAAAATTAACGAAGAAAACTAGAGTTGCAAAAACTCTTTTTTAGTTTAAAATTGACAAAAACAAGTTGAAAAACTATAATACATACTAACTTAAAAGAGGATGATAATTATGTTTACCTTAGCTAACATTAATGTCAAAAATAAAGTTTTAACTTCAAAATATGACGGTGGTGAAATGCCCAAAATTCTAAGCCATATAATCAAAGAAAGACAAATAGATATCATATGTGCGGAAGAAGTAACCCCTAATTATGTAGAAAAACTTATGTCTTATCTTCCGAACTATCAACTCACCGGCAAATATCGTTTAACCAAAAAAGAAATATTTGAAAACCATTCTAACGAATCAAATCCAATAATTACAAACCAAAAAGTAATTGAAACAAATACCTACTCACTTTCTAAAAATATTTGGATGCTTGGAAAACGCAGCTTTCTAAGTCTTCTTCCACGCATCGCCACTGTCACAACCATCGAAATAAATAATTCCATCATAACTATAATAAATACTCATTTAGACCACCTAACCGATATTGCCAGAAAAAAACAACTCGAATATCTTAAACAAATAATCGAAAAATATCGTAAAAACCAAATAATTCTAACTGGTGACTTCAATTTAAACGAAGATAATCCTTTATTTATAAAATTTGCTAAGGAAATGGAAAAACAAAACTTAAAATTAATAAAAACTAATACATCCACCTTTAACAATCCGTTTGCTAGTCTTCAAAAAGGTCCATTAAAAAACTTTATCATTACCTCACCCAATCACATATTTGCATCTCGAAGCCTTAAAATCATAGAAACCAAAGTTTTAGAAGATCAAATCAGTGATCACAAGATGATTTTAACCAAAATAAAATAACAAAAAAACATTATACTTTTTAAATAATAAACACTAAATATATAAAAAATAACTTAAAAAGAATTAGCTAATCCTAATTCTTTTTTGCAAGGGCATATAAAACCTTAACCTCATGAACACTAAGTCTTCGCCATTCGCCCGATTTAAGCGAATGTAAATCTAAACCGGCAAACTTTTCTCTCTTAAGTTTAGAAACCTTATAACCAATTGCCTCGAACATCTTTTTAACCTGATGATTACGTCCCTCGTGAATAGTCAAATAAATAAGTGACTTATTCTTTTTTTTGTCTATTTTTTTAACCTTTACACGGGCCTTTGCTGTTTTTTTACCATCGATTATTACACCATCTTCTAATTTCTTTAAAGCATGAGGATCTACCGCTTCATCTATTTTAACCAAATAAACCTTTTCGATATTATTACTAGGATGAATAAGTAAATTCGTAAGTTCTCCATCGTTTGTCAAAAGTAAAACCCCACTCGCATCATAATCGAGCCTTCCGACCGAATAAACCCTATTAGGTGTATCTACTAAATCGATAACCGTTTTTCTATGTTTATCATCACTACTAGTTGTCACAACGCCTCTTGGTTTATAAAGTAAAATATACTCTTTTTCTTCCTTTTTCAAAGCTTTGCCATCGATCATAATCGTATCTCCGTAACTTGCCTTGCGCCCAAG
Organism: Candidatus Coprosoma intestinipullorum; assembly: GCA_018713045.1. GTDB lineage: Bacteria > Bacillota_I > Bacilli_A > RF39 > UBA660 > Coprosoma > Coprosoma intestinipullorum. The sequence continues at coordinate 8,204 of DVFV01000063.1, forward strand.
CTCTTGAACAATCTCACCGTTGACTGTCACTCTTCCCGCTTTAATTAAATCTTCTGCCTTTCTCCTTGAACAGTATCCACTATTTGCGATTATCTTCTGTATTCTTTCCATCAAAAATCACCTAAACGTATTATACTATCCGAAACCTAAAAAAACAAGGGCACAATAATTAAACTCAAAATAACCGCTACCATATCCGCAAGTAATCCGGCCCACAAAGAATATTTTATTTTTTTAATTCCAATTGTTCCAAAATAAAGTGTAATAATATAAATTGTCGTATCGCTTGACCCTTGAATAACCGAAGAAAGTACACTTATAAAACTATCAGGTCCATACTGTGTATATAAATCGTTAAGTAAAGCCAGGCCAAAACTTCCAGAAATCGGTCGCATTATCGCAATCGGTAAAATATCAAAAGGAATATTCAAAAGAGCCAAAGCCGGCTTTAAAAAACTAAAAAAATCATTGACAATTCCACTATTTGTAAAAACATTAATAGCTAAAATCATTGCTAAAAGTGAAGGAAACATCTTCATAATTAACGGAAAACCATCCTTAACCCCACTGATAAAACTCTCGTAAACATTAGTCTTTTTAAAAAGCCCATAACTTATCACAAAAACCAAAATAAAAGGAATAAACAAATTAGAAATTGCCCTCACTTTTTAAACCTCGCTTTTTGATAAAAAATATAATCGAATATAAGACCGATAACTAATGCCAAAAAACTAACCAAAATACAAGGTACAACTATCCCCGAAGCATCAGCACTATCATGCATTACTCTAAGTGAAATTATCGTCGTCGGAACTAAAGTTATCCCACAAGTGTTGATAACTAAAAACGTAATCATACTCCTGCTTGCCACCGTTTTATCTTTATTTAACTTCTGCATCTCTTCCATTGCTTTAAGTCCGAATGGCGTAGCCGCATTTCCAAGTCCAAACATATTGGCAATTATGTTTGACGAAATATATCCCAAAGCTGCATGACCCTTCGGAATTTCTGGAAAAATCTTATGTAAAATAGGTTCTAAAAACAAAGTTAACTTTTTAAGTAAACCTGACTCTTTCGCAATATTTGCAACTCCAAGCCATAAACAGACAATTGGCAGCATCTGTAAAATCAAATCCAAAGTAACCTTACCACTCGATAAAATTTGCTTATTTAAACCGTCAAAATCTCCAGTCGCCACCAAATATAAAGAGCCACTAATAATAAAGAAAGCCCATAATTTACTGATCAAGATTTATCCTCTCTCGCCTTTACATAAATATTTTCCTTATAAACGCAGTCATCACCTAAATAAACCTTAACCACTCCGACCTTCTCGCCATTTTTAAAATTTCTCTTTTTTGTAAGTTCATACTTTAACATTAAACTATTAACCTCGTTATCCGTAAGTGGATATTTAACATCATTTTTAATATATAAAATATTATTCTTATAATAACTCTCTCCTATAATTGATAACTCGCCCTTTTTAAGTAAAGTATAAGAAGTATACTGTCCAAATGCTTCTTCGTATAAATTCTTATGATCCTCCCAGTCACTTCCGTCGTTCAAAGTAACGACCGTCAAATTAAGGCTATCTTTCGAGGCAGAAGTTACTAAAGTTCTTTTGGCAATCTTTGTAAACCCAGTTTTTCCACCTGTAATATATTTATACGAAAACAAAAGCTTGTTTTTATTTCTCCATTCATATACATTTTTATTTGTCTTTAAAGTATAACTCTCTGTCCCCGTAATCTTTCTAAACTTTTTGTTATCCATCGCATAACTCATCAAAAGAGCCATATCGTAAGCACTAGAAAAATTACCCTTCTCCTCGTCTAAACCGCTTGGATTATTAAACTCGGTATCATCCATTCCGATTTTCTCGGCCGTCTCATTCATCAGCTTGACAAAACTATCGACATCACCGGCAACAGCTACAGCAATCGCTAAAGCCGCATCATTACCACTTCTCAGCATAAGTCCATAAAGTAAATCTTTTATCTTCACCTTTTCTCCAGGCTTTACGTAAATTCCCGAACCATAAGCTTTTAAAACCTCATCGCCAATTGTAATCTTTTTATTGATATTACTATTTTCAATTGCCACTATTGCCGTCATCACCTTAGAAATAGACGCCACACTTTGAACCGCATGAACATCCTTTCCATAAATAATCCGGTGACTATCCATATCCATTAAAATTGCCGACTTCGCATTACTAGAATAAGCCATAACCGTAAATGGACAAAGTAAAATAAGTAAAAAAAGTAACTTTTTCATGCATCTCACCTAAAAAATTATATACAAAAAAAGACAAAATATGCCTTTTCTAAAATTACGAATTATCTTTATCTAAAGTAACATCATCTTCATCTGACTCCGTTACATCAGTAGAATCGTCAGTTTCATCTAACGAAATACCAGAATAATCTTTCGCACCATAGAAACCATTCAATTTTGCTTCATCATCGTCACTAAGTGCATCCATTTCCCATTCTCCATCCTTTTTTGTCAATTTGAAGTTAATTGTATATGTCTGCATCTCAGTAACTTTTTTAAGCTTATCTAGTCGATAATCAGCATAACTATTATCGTCATCGAATTCGTCTTTATGGTTGATATAATACTGTTCGGCATCGTTATATGCATCAGCATAATTTCTAACCTTTATCTCCGTCTCTACTGTAGCCTTATCTCCATCGATTGTTTCATCTTTAATTGTATACTGCATATCTTGATAATGCTTTTCCATAAACTCGCGATAATTATCTTGATCATCGTCATTTAAAGTAATCAAACTAGCTAAAACATCATTTAAATCAGAAATTACATCCGCGTCATTAGTTTGATACTTACCTAAAAAATCTTCAACTTTTTTGGTCGGTGTATTACCCATATCAGTACCACAACCGGTAAAGACAAGTAAAGACATAAATAAAATTAATAATCTTTTCATGTTTTCCCTCCTCATTATTATTTTGGAAAACAAATGACAAAATTATACTTTATTTTTATAAAAATTTAATGTAATTGGATTGATTAACTCCTCACTACTTTTTAACTTTTCTATCGCCGCGCATCTATTAAACCTTTTTATATACATGCATCCTGACATCTCGTTATTATAATCTTCCAAATAAACACTTGCTCTACTAAAACTATCACCATAAATTTTAGCGTTCGTTTCATTCAAAATCATATAACCATTTTGCAAAAACTTCTTAACCAAATTTTGAAGCTCTTTTGTCTCTTTTAAAATAAAATAACCTAAATCTGGCTTCTGAATAGTCCTTCCTGCCTCTTCTTTATAAACATCACTATTGCACATCTCTATCCCAAAAAACTGATTATAAGTAGGATCGACTATAAAGATTACTTCCCCATCGTCGCTTTGAAAACTGACAATCATAAATAGATGTCTAATTCCTTTAACGACATCGTTCATATCGATAATTTTATATTTGATATTTAGTTTATCAAAATAACTTTTCAAAGACGAAATAACAACCTCTTTACTATCCTTAAAATCCCAATCATCTAAACTTTGATTGTAAAACTTTGCCGCCCCACATCTCACTTTATAAACCAAATAACTTAAATAATAGTCCCTTTTCTGTTCACTTATGGTCTTACCTTTAAGGCAATCATTCTCTATATCTATTATTATATCCTTATTTGCCTTTTCCATAATATTTAATTTAATATCGTAAATCTGTCTTATTTTAACCACCTCTAACTAGTTTATTCGAAAAAATTATATAAACAAAAACATAAAAAAGAATGCCCGCGGCACTCCCTTTTATATATTTGGATTATTAGAATCAAATAAATTTTCAGGCTTATCAGTATTTACTGCCGTCTGAGTAGATTCTGAAACATTTACAGTATTAGTTTCTTGTGAATTGTCTGTCGAATCACCAAATAATGACTCAACCTGATTATCGTTTGAATTATCAAAAACTGAAGTAGTTTGCGTAGAATCAGCTACAGGTGTATTCACACTTGTATTAACTGGAACAACAGTCGGTGTAACTGGAGTAACTTCTGCATTGTCATTTACTAAAACTGGTGTCCCTTCTCTAGGATCTTTTTTATTCTTCTTTTTACCTAAGATAAATACTAAAATTAAAGCGATTACAACTAATACAATTGCCCCAATGATAATATAAATCATCATATTTGAAGGTTTATAAACAAATTGAATACTATCGCCAGTAAAATTAGCTAAATCCCAAGTCAAAGTCTTTCCATCTTCTGAAACACTTGTCGCATTGTTATCTCCAGCCTTAGTTGGAAGTTCAACTACAAATTTAAAATCAAAATTCATTCCATAACTAGTATATTGTGAATAAGTAGAACCTGTTGAATTATCAATTCCTATATTTGCTTCATAATTACCATTTTTCTTAACAAATATCACACTATTAGCTATTGTTGATGAATCACTTAAATTAAAGGTTGCCTTATCACCAGTAACATCGTCTATATCGTCGACTTTAATTGTTGCTTTATAACCTTTATACTCACCATCTTCGTATCTTTCAGCACTTTCATTATCTGTAATTGGCATCTCACCAGAACTAAATGCTTCCTCTAAAAAGTTCCACCTATCCTCATCAGTATATGATGGAGTTTGGCTACTATCGGTAACCCCATATGATGAATCTAAACCTGTATTATCATTAATAGAACTATCATTTGACATCATCGCATCGATCATTTCATTATCGTAAGCTGCCAATACAGAAAATTCCATTGAATTATCGTTATTGATCTTTGCGTTATACTCCACTTTTACTCCGCATCCGCCAAGTAACATTACCGAAACTAATACTATCAGTACTTTTCCAAAGTTTTTCATAACTTACTCCCTTCTATCCTCTCTTGGAGTTTCCTCCTACTATAAGGATATCATATTTTAAGAAATTTGTCTTCTCTTTTCGAAAACTTTACTTTATTGTCACTTCCAGTAAATTAGCTAAATTAACAAACTGAAAACTATCGATAATCATTCCCTTTACAGAAAACAAATCAAAAGATGCCCCATCTATCTTCGAACTAGAAAAATCGATATCTCTTAAAGGTGACTTAAAAAACTCCGCTTTTGTAAAATTAACTTCGTTTAAAACTACATAATTAAACTTAACCGAAGTAAAACTAGTCTCTGAAAAATCACTATTTGAAATAGCTATTCTCTTCATCTTCGCACCTGCAAAATTACTATAATTTACTTTACAATTTATAAACTGAACATCCTCTAAATGAGTATCGATAAAACTGATTCCCGTCATCTTACAATTGTTAAAAATAACCCGGCTTATTAACCTTTCGTCGAAAACCTTATTTGACAAATCGACATTGTTAAAAACCACATCGACTAAATCGACCTTATTTACATCTACTTTACTAAAATCCAGATTATCGAACTGACAAGAATTAAAAGTAACTGTATCTAAACAAACTTCTTCATTAACATCCTCAAAAAGACAGTTATAAACATCTTCTTCTAAATTTTTTAAAACCTTCTTATCTAAAATAACAACCTTAGGTTTATTTATCTTCATCAAAATCACCTTAATTTTTTTACTTTACTATTACCTAAAACCAAGTTTAATCGCTCTTCATCGTCATAACCAGATAATTTAAGATCTATTAAATCATCAGCCACACTTTCCAAAAAATAAAAATGTCTAAACTCTTCTCTCAAAAAAGAATATTTAAGTAACGAATATTTTAAATCATCCTCTAGACAAATATATCTATTACCGATAGGTTCTAAAAAGTCTTTAACCGTCGTTTCCGTCTTAAAATCACCATTTATTTCATAAAGCAAATTCTTATCACTGAGAGCCAAAATTATATTATATTTTTTATCAAAACTCTTGTGTGAGTTATCACTTATTCCTTCGATTAAATCATAACTCTCACCCAAAACAGAAGAAAAATATTCTGTTAAAAAATTTAAAAAAGTATCTCTATCAAAAGTTACATAATCATCCATAATCTTTTGATATTTGCCTATTTCCATATCTACATCTAACAAATTTAATTTTAAATTTCTTTTTTCCTCTCTTAACTCCTTAGGACTAAATAAATTTACCTTCATTCTTTCTATTTTATCTTTTGTGTTTTTTCTAACTTCATAACATTCATCTAAATAAAGTCTAATCTGCGAAGCCGAAGTTAAATCATCCATTTGCACCATACCCTTCTATATATAAAATAATAACATAAACATCTAAACAAAACAACTAAAAAAATCTTGATTTACAAGACCTTTAATTTCATAATTGGTGCCACAACATTATTATAAATTTTACTCATTTTCTTTTAATACCTTTTCAACCTCATTAATTAGTTGTTCTTTACTTGGAATATAAAAAGTATAAGTTGAAGCAAAAATATTATTAGATAAGCCACCTAAAGCATATTCTAAAGCAACTTTATCCTTTTCAGCACATAATATAATACCTATTGGTTTCCCATCATCCTCACTATTTACTACTTTTTCATAATAATTTAGATACATATTCATTTGTCCTAAATTTTCAGCTTTTAATTTATTCATTTTTAAATCAATTAAAACATAAGATTTAAGAAACTTATTATAAAATACCATATCAACATAATAATCAGTATTGTTAAGCGTTATTCTTTGCTGACTTCCAACAAACATAAAACCTTTACCTAATTCAAGTAAGAAATCTTCTATATGTCTAATTAATTTGTATTCCAAATCTTTTTCTAAAAGTGGTTTAGGCTCCTTTATTCCAAGAAATTCAAAAACATAAGGCTCTTTTATAATATCACTTGGTTTGTTTAAGATTTGCCCTTCTTTTGATAGTTCTAATACCTTTTTCTTATTATTTTTACCATCTGAAAGAAGCAATCTTTCAAATAAAGAAGTATCTAATTGTCTTTGCAATTCTCTAACAGACCAATTAGAGTTAATACATTCCTTTTCATAAAAATTTCTTTTTGCATCATCTTTGATTGTTATTAATTCAACGTAGTGTGACCAACTTAAGGATTCATTTATCATATTATAATCAGGATATACGTTATAAAACCATCTCATATAAGTTAAATTAGTAAGTGAATAACCTTTACCTAAAAGTTTTGTTAATTCCTTAGATAATTCTTTTAAAACTTCTTTACCATACTCTAGTCGATTATTATCTTCGTTTTCATGTTTAACAATAATTCTTCCTATATTCCAATATACATAGATTATTGATTTATTAATTTCTTTTGCTAAATTTGTTTTTACTTCATTTACTAAACTAGTAATTTCTTGAATCATTTTTGAATTGTTCTTTTCTAACATAAATTGCTCCTTTCCAAATTCTTCAGACGCGTCTGAAGAATTTCAAAACCTTAATATTATTTTATCATATAATTTACAAATAAATATGTGTTATTTATATTTATAGATCAAAATCATCATGACTTTTATGATTATCATTTTAATACCATACACTTCAAATTATCCCTTCTTTCAGCAATTATATTTAAATATAATAATTTTCAAACGCAAAACCTCTAACTCCCAATATATTTTGACACAAGTATCAAAATATATAAATAAAATGTAGAACTTGTTAATTCTACATTTTAAAATATATAACAAAGCTCGTTAGTTCGAGCAAATTTCATAATTGGTGGACCCGAGGAGAGTCGAACTCCTGTCCAAAGAAAGTTCCAATAAAACCTCTACAAGTTTAGTTAGTTATTAGAAGTCCTAAAAGAACGGTAACTAACAACCTAATCTTTAAGCAAGCCTATCTAATTCATTATTACTTCTAGGCTAAGTAATAACTAATCTCACTAAAAGCGAACCCTTAAAACTCCCCGTGAGCAAAGAAGTTAAAAGAGTGTACCTATAGCCTTAGGCAAATGAAGGTACTAAATTAGAATTTCTGTTTCCAGTTATATTTAAGTTTGGACTTGACGTGTCCCTCCGACTTGCAGTTCTACCTTCCCTATCCCTGTCGAAACCAAAGACGGGCCCATTAAGCTCTTACATTATAACACATAAAAGCTTAAAAACAAAATTAATATTTAAGTTTAGCTCTAATACTTCTCTCGATATCTCTTTTTTTAATATCCTCTCGCTTGTCGTATACTTTTTTACCCTTAGCTACTCCAAGTGATACTTTAGCTAAACCCTGTTTCAAATAAACCTCAAGGGGTACCAAAGTAAGGCCTTGAATGTTTATTTTATCTCGAAGTTTTAAAATTTCTCCCTTATGAAGTAAAAGTTTTCTCGTTCTTGTTTCATCGTGGTTAAATCTATTTCCATTATCATAACTACTTATATGCATATTGATTAAAAATATTTCGCCATTCTTATAAGTGGCATATGCATCCTTAATATTTGCCTTACCTTGTTTTAAAGACTTAATTTCAGTTCCCGTTAAAACAATACCTGCTTCTATAACCTCTAAAATTTGATAATTAAATCTTGCTTTCCGGTTTTTTATCTCCATGTTTCTTCTCCTCGTAAATCTTAAAATTAATAAGTCCTTTATCCTTTAAAACACTATCGACAATAACCATAACTTCATCACCTAAACGATATCTCTTCTTCGTCCTGCGTCCGATTATACTAAATGATCTCTCATCATAATAGTAATAATCATTAGGTAAATCGTCAACTCTAACCATACCTTCCACTAAATTATCAAGTTCTATATACACCCCATAATTAGTGACCGTATCGACAACTCCTTTGTAAACTTCACCGATATGTCCTTCCATATATTCGGCCATTTTCATATCAGTAACATCGCGTTCACACTGTACAGCTGCTCTTTCTCTTTCTGACGAATGTTTTGCAATCTCTGGTAGATGTTGATTATTATAATCGATAACTGAATTATTAATTTCATGTTTAAACAAATATGTTCTAAGTAATCTATGAACAGTTAAATCTGGAAATCTTCTAATTGGCGATGTAAAGTGTGTATAGCACTTGCTAGCTAAACCAAAGTGTCCAATATTTACACTATCGTAAATTGCCTTCTGCATACTTCTAAGAAGCATTGATGACAAAATCTGGTATTCTTTCTTTGAAGAAAGTTGTCTTAATATATCCTGAACCGTTTTTGGAGTAAGCTTCTTTAAATTCGCATTCACCTTATAACCTAAAACAGAAACAAAACTCAAGAAATTCTTAACCTTATCTTCATCAGGTAAACCATGAACTCGGTAAATAAATGGAAGATCCATATTATAAATTGTTTCAGCCACAGCTTCGTTTGCCATAATCATAAAGTCCTCGATTAAATTTTCACCAGACCTTTGAACTCTTCTCGTAATATCGATGGCCTTTCCATTTTCATCAGTTATAATCTTTGCTTCGTCGACATCGAAATCTATATAACCTCGTTCGATCTTATTTTTTCTAATAATTTTTGAAAGTTCATACATCAAACGTAAATCATCAGCAAACTCCTCGTAACCCTCAGGTACCGTATTTTCTTCGAGTATCTTATTTACACACTTATAAGTCATCTGTTTACGTGATTTAATCACACTCTCAAAAATATCGCTAGAAACTGTATTACCCTTTTCATCGACTTCCATTACACACGAAATAGCTAGTCTCTCTACATTAGGATTAAGTGAACAAATTCCATTTGAAAGTTGATGCGGAAGCATCGGAATTACCGTATTAGCTAAATATGAACTAGTTCCGCGCGCATAAGCCTCTTCGTAAATCGCACTACCTTCTTTAACATAATAACTAACATCAGCAATATGGACCCCTAAAATATAATGATTATTAGGAAGTTTTTTAATACTAATCGCATCATCGATATCTTTAGTATCATCGCCATCGATTGTAAATATAACTTCTCCTGTTAAATCTCTTCGTCCTTGCTTATCCTCGTCACTTACTTCAGTCGGTAAATCTTTTAACTCTGAAATAACCTCATCTGGGAAAATATCGCTAATTTGATATCTCGCCGCAATTGACAAAATATCGACACCAGGATCGTCCTTATGTCCTAAAATTCTAATAATTTCTCCCGTATAATAATTTGTATTTTTTCTGTTTTCTAAAAGCTTTACAATTACCTTATGACCAGTTACCGCTCCCATTGATTTATCACTAGGTATCTCGATAATAATATTGACCTTGTCGTCATCTAATTTTACAAAATTTTTACTGTCACGACAATAAAACTCACCAACCTGTAAATTTTGTAAATTTCTTTGCAGTATTCTTTCAACTGTAGCTTCGTGATTAACTTCATTGATTATATTAATTACAACTTCATCGCCATTTATTGCCCCTTTAACATGACTAGCTGAAACATAATAATCTTTATCTGAGCCTTCAACTACGACAAAACCAAATCCTTTAGGATTAGCCACAAAAACACCCTTCTTCTTGGATTTTTCGTTAAATGGTTCATACTTTCCTTTATTAGTTACTCTAATCTTTAAATTGTTTTGTAAATTAATTAATGATTTGCTTAATGCTGAAGCATCCTTTTCTTCAAGTTCGTTCATAATTTCTTCATAAGTTAAAGCTTTATTATGATTATTAATTATTTCAAGTATTTTTTCTTCCATATTGCACCTCTTCTTAAATTATAAAGCAAAACCTACAAAAAATATAGTCTTTTTGCCTATAACTTCCTCATTTTACAAAATTTATTTATAAAAAACAAAGCAAAATCATTTTTTGCTTCATCCTTTTAAAATTATTTTTTGTTCTTTATAAAATAAACAATACTTACAAAAATAGAACCACCAAATGCCACTATAATATCAAGCATCGTATCTGTAACACCCGTTTCGGCCACTCTTTGTGCATCCCCACCAAATAAAGCATTACATGTAAACTCGAAAATCTCCCATAATCCAGCACACATAAAACTAAATGAAATAATAAACAAAATACTAAACATTAAATTGGTTATCTTCATATGTTTTAAAATTAAAGTAGCCACATAACCACTAAGTACTCCAGAAACAGTATGCGTCACTTTGTCAAAACCTGGAAGACTATAGTGCCACTCTAAAACCACTCCTAAATAATGCGCCATAAAGATAAATATAATCCAAATAAAAGTAAGTCCATCGTTTATTCGAACCTTAAACAACTTTTGTAAAATATAAGGTAAAGTTACCGTTAAAATAATACTCGCATTTTTTAGAAATACAACTACTCCCTGATATGGTTGCATAAAAATTGTCACTATCGCACATATAATGGTTGCTAAAGTAAGTAATAAATTAATCTTCTTCATGTTCTATCTTATCCACCTCTACTTGATTAATAGAATTAAACCTTTTCGTAATCTTGTCGGTCGTCGTATAAATATCTTTTACATCCTTACTAACAGTCTCGATACTTCTATAAAGCTTATCCCATCTCTCTTTGTATCTTTTAAATTCGACATCCAAAAGTTTTAATTCTTTATGAATAACTTTAGTATACTTATCTCTCTCGATATTTTTAATAATAATTTGTAAAGTAGTCAAAGTACTAACCAAAGTAGTTGGTCCGCAAATCCAAACTCTTTTACTATAAGCATAATCTATTATATCTTGATGATAAGCATTAACCTCCGCAAAAATAGCTTCAGCTGGTAAAAACAAAATTGCCTGATCAGAAGTTTCTCCAGGAATAATATACTTAGAAGCAATCGCATCTATATGCTTCTTCATATCACTCTTAAATTTTCTTTCAGCTAAACTTCGATTTTGATTGTTCTTGTCGACCATTGCTTGATAATCCTCAAGTGGAAACTTTGAATCGATTGCCACCATTCCAAGTGGTTCAGGAGCAAATAAAACGCTATCGGCAATTGTTCCATTACTTAGTGTGTACTGTAATTTGTAAATATTACTACCTTCACCAAAAACATTTGACAAAATATGTTTTAAATTAACCTCACCGAAAATTCCTCTTGTCTTTTTATCCGTTAAAACAGACTGTAATGACACGATATCGTTTGACAAACTATCGATTTTCTTTTGAGCCTCATCGATTTTCGAAAGTCTTTCCAAAACGGAAATAAAAGTTTTATTTGTCTTTTCAAAATTCTGATCTAGCCTTTCATTAACCTTATCGTTAATTAAATTAAGTCTCTCGTCTATTTTATTATTTAACCTTTCAAAATCATCGTTCAAACTCTTGCTTAAATCACTTTTAAAAGTTCCCATTTCTTTAACCATTTCTGTTTCTAACTTTCCAAGTCTCTCAGTAATGTTTGATTCGTTGACATTCTTCGTCAAAGCAATTACGCTGACAATTAAAATAATTACAAGTAATCCAATAATAATATATTCCATTTTTTCTCACCTATCTATCTCTATCTCATTATAACTTAAAAACCATCCTTTCTTCAAGTAAAAATCAAAACATTTGTTTTCATTTACAAAAAATAGAAACTATCCAAAACTTAAATAGTTTCTACTTACCTAATATATATGCTTCATATCCTCCTTTTATACTGATAACCTTATAACCTTTTACCCTCAAAACCTGTGAAGCATGTAGCGAAGTCATACCCACTTGACAATATATATAATAAGTCTCATTCTTGTTTAAATACCTCTCTGGTACGCTCATAAGTGTAGCAAATCTAATATTAATCGCTCCAGGAATATGATTATCATTATACTTCTGTCCTGGTCTAATATCTATAATATTAGGATTTGGTAATTTTAATAAATCCTCTACTGATATTTCCAAACTATTACCTCCTCTAACATATTATATGTTAAGTAAAAAAATGTAATGAAGGTAAAGGACTAATATATTTAAACAAAAAATTCCTCTTTTAAAGGAATTTTATTCATCTTCATCCGCAAAGAAATCGTCAAAGAATTGATCGTCAGTAACATAATCTCTTCTATTATTGGCCACTGACTTCTTATCTTCGTTCTCTTTTATATTTTGAACAACTGAATTAACATTTGAAATTTTATTTTCATCCTTGTTATTCTTAGAAATATCTTTAACTTCTGCCTTTGAAATATCATCTCTCTTCAAGACATTAACTTCGTCATTCTTTGCCTTATTATTTACAGTTTCATGTTTAATTTCTTTATTTACATTATTTGTAATTCTAGCCGCAAAATCTTGGACTTTTTTATCTCTTGAAGGAACAACCTCAACTGGTTTAACCGCAATATTCTCTTTTCTTGTATTTTCAGTAGGTTGTTTTACTGCTCCAGGTTTAATTACCTCTTTTACCTCAGAAGCAGGTTTAGAAACCGGCATTTTAACTGGGTCGATTTTACCAACACTACTTCCTTCTTTAGCCTTCTTCTGAGCTTCAGCTTGCGCAATTTTTTCATCCATACTCTTCAGTATCGCACCAAAATCAAGTGAAGACTTTGGAGGCTCCGGCATCGGATTAGAATTTCTTCCGCTCTCTTGAGTCATTCTACTAATCATTTGATTTATTTGTTCTTGATCGTGTTCTTTCTTCTTTTCATCGACAAACTTCTTCAAATCGAATACTTGAACCTTTTGTTTTTCTCTTGTTGGATATGCCGCATTTTCGTAAGATTCACCCCAATCGATTTGATAATCAAGCTTTAATTTAGTTCTAAAAGGATCACATCTTGTTCTAAGCAAGATAATTTCTCCAACCTTTAACTTCTGTAAATCACTAATTGTAATTAAAGGTCTTGTCTCTTCTATTGCTTTACCATCCTTATCTTTTTTATCTGTTTTAACTTTAACCTCACCGCACATCTTACTGATTTCTTCTAAGGCAGCAAGCTCTGTACTGATCAAATAAACTATATTTGTACAGTTACCCTTAATAGTATCTCCTTTTTCCTTACCATAAACTTCAGAAAGCTGAGCAAAGTTCTGGATAACAAAGAAGAATCTCATTTTTCTACTACGAGCAGCTGATACCATCGCATCAACATCTTTAAGTGGTGGCATATTCGCAAACTCATCTAGTAAGAAATTTGTCCTGTAAGGAAGTTTTCCACCACACTTTTGAGCATAATCCACAAGTGTTTCGTAGCACTGTTTTAAGAAAATAGTTACCAAAGAATGATAAGTCTTTTTCTCATCCTGAATAACGATAAATACCGCTGTCTTTTTCCTACCAATATCTTCAAACTCAAAATCACTATGTGAAAGCATCTCTGATAAATTATCTCTAGCTGCAAAAAGTCTAATCTTTTGTTGGAAAACTGAAATAATACTTCCTCTCGTTTCTGAAGGCGCCGAAATAGTTGAAGACGCACTTACGTAAGCTGAAGAAGCCGGATCCTTAGTAAGTTTAAAATACTCATTCGCATAAACTGATCTCGCACCACATTTTTCCTCACCAACAGTTGTAAATAAATTAATACTATTTAAGTTGATTTCCTCTGGTTTAGCATCTTCAAATAAACCTAAACAAATACCAGAAAAGTAGTTAGCAGATGTATTTTGCCAAAATGGATCGTTATTTTGGCCAGCCTCATCATACAAAATATTAGCTGCAAGGTCATCAGTAAGCTCGTTAGCCTTATCGATATTCCCTTCTTTATAATACTTATAAGGCAAGTGCAGAGGATTCCAACCACTACCCTGTTGTGGATTACGGAAATTAAGCAAAATTACGTTATAACCCCTAGCCTTTAACATATTAGCTGTCGTCTCATAAATTTCACCCTTAGGATCTGTAATAATCATTGATTCGTCGTGTTTAGCTAGTGAATGAACAAGAGGGAAAATAGCAACCTGAGTCTTACCTGCACCAGTAGAACCAATAATAAGTGTATGAGCCTCACTATTATCAACCCACATAAACTTTCCATCATTAATTAAAGGAAGACCACCCGCATCAGCTTTCTCTGCTTTAACATCAACCTTAGCCAATTCCTTTTTAAGTTCAGAATCTTTCATCCATCTTGAATAACCTTTAGATTCTTTCTTAACATCAGTTCCAAAACCAATACCTTTATCTCTATCGAAGAATCTATCCTTAACACTAAATATACTAGCTCCCAAAGCTATTATATAACAAGGAAGAGTTATTCCAATATAATCTGGGCCCAAAGCTGGGAAAGGATTTAAACCGTAAAATAGATGATCTAAATCACCTTTTGCAAATTGAATTATATTAAGTACAGCTACACATACCACATATAAAAGAATAACGCAAAATCCACCAAACATTGCCCAATCTTTAGGTTCTGCATTTAATTTTAATTTCATCTTAAGCCCTCCTAAAACAAATTTCTAACAGTAACAATATTATATCACAAAAAAAGTAACATTTGTTAAATATTACTTTATAATTCACAATCATGAATAACTTTATATTTTCCATCTTCAATTCCATAAAGTTGATAGCATTCATCATAACCCACTTCAGCTAATGCTCTTTTTTTAACAATTAATTCTTTTTTTCCATCCCCATTAATATCAACAATCGCATACAGATCATATCTTTCTAAAGCACTATCAACAACAGTTTGTTTTATACTACTTCCATCACTTATCAATATTGCTGATTTTTTTATTCCATTATCTCTATTCTTTAAATTACTCAAAAAATATAAAATATCTTCCTCACTATCGTCATCTAAATCTAGTCTAACCTCTTCTACATCAAACTCCTCTAAAGAAGACCCAGAAAAATCATTTAGATAATTTCTAATCATTCTATTACCACTTGGTGAAATATTATCGACTTCATATTTTATAAAATCCAAACCGCCAATATTAGTCGCAAGAACATAACCTGATGTCATTAATTCACTTGAACCAGATTTAACAACTGATATAGTTCCAGCTTTATTATAAGCATCTCCTTTTACCTCATCACCGTTATTCAAGAAAATTCTATAATTTCCATCTATTTTATTAAAAGATGTCCCCATATCTGATATTTTTCCATTACTATAATTCCAAAAAAGGCCATCAGAATTCACAATATAACTTGGTGAAATTACATCTAAAGGATTTCTTTTAAAAACAAATGTAACAGCTAACAAATAAATAATAAATATACCAATGATTAACATTATTATTTTCAAGTCTTTACGTTTGAGATTCATATAAACAGTCCTGTTTAAGAACCAACTCACCATCCTTTACATTATATATTTGATAACACGAATCAGTCGTTGGAACATTAATTGCATTGTTTGAAACTATAAGCTCATAATCTCCATTACCATCTATATCCGCAATTTCCTGAACATCAAATCCATATTCTTTACCAGTTAAATTTATTTTATCTAAAACTCGGCCATTTTTAGATAAAACCAAATATGATACCGGAGTATAATCCAAAACATCTAATTTATTATCTGTAAAAGTATAAATTGCTTCATCCTGCCCATCATTATCAATATCGATATATATCTTTTGTAAAGATGACCTCATCACTTGAAGCCTCATATAATCCACATCATTAACAGCCAAATTAATTATCTCATCATCATCCACATCATAAGTCTCACTATTATAATTTGCAACTTCTATATCTTTATTAATTCCAGTATAAGCAAGCCTAAAATCATTCACATCTACTTCCTTATAATCATCATCAAAAAAATACCATTTTCCATTTAAAAATTGCGAACGTGAAACCTCTATTTTATCATCACCATTAAAAATTACAAAACTTTGATTTTCAATATCACTAGGAATCTCTGAAAGCTGTTTATATTCCCCATCATCTACATGCCAAAGCAAAAAATCTTTTACAAAAATATACGATTTGCTTTTAAAAACACCCTCATTATTTTCACTCTGATTAACAAACTGAGCGAAAATTATATAACAAATTCCAATCAAAACAAGAACAAAAAACAAAATAAGATTTCTTTTAAGTTCTCTCTTTTTATCCATCGCAAGCACCTACCCTTATTACAATAATTATATATTTTAATTTAAAGCCTGTCAATCAACATTTTAGTTGATAATATTTATTTAAACTGATATAATTTTACTAGAATGGAGGATAAAAATGGAAGACGAAAATAAACTCAGAACAATATTTAAAACCATTATAATAATATTAATAATCATAGGAGTAATAGCAGCTGGTGTAATTATATATAATAACTGGCAAAACAAACAAAACAATGAAAGATTACTCACCTATTTAAAAGAAAACAACTATAATCAAAATGAAGATGGAATATATTATAAAACAAAAAAAGAAGGAAATACAACCACAACTGATAAAGCTATATCAAATGAATATTTATTTTCTAGGGACACTCTAGATGAAAACGATAATTATATAACAATGTCAGTTGAATATAAAAAAGACAAAACAATAGAAGTAACATATCAAGTCGAAGGCTTTGATAAAAATAATAATTATGGAATTCTCTTTCAAAAGGGAACATATAAAAATAAAAAATTCAAATGTGAAATAGTTACAAATATCGACTTTGAAACAAAATGTGATACTATGAAAAAAGCAGCTCAAAACTATGAA
>DVFV01000064.1 GCA_018713045.1 Candidatus Coprosoma intestinipullorum
TTTGGTTTCAGGAACTTTGAAAACTTTAAAAAACGGATTTTGATTGCATTGAACATAAAGAAAGAGAGGACGAAGTTCGTCCTCTCTAGGTGTTAGCTTTTCATCTACCCACTACAGTTGACAAAGAGCCGCTTTTCATCTACCCACTACAGTCGACAAAGAGCCATTTGAAAAAGGGAGCTAAGCTCCCTGTCAATATATTTTCCCTAAGCCATCATAAGGGCAAATTCTGATATAATTCCTAAGGTTGCTATTCCCATAGTTTTGAGATTATGATGTTTTATTTAAACAGAACTTGTAAAATTAATCTAAACAATCGTTTCTTATCGTCGCACTGCTTTCCATTTATTTCTTAGCAAACTTTATTTTCTCAATAGAAATTTTCACCAATTGTGGCTTCAGCAACAATAAACTTACGCCATAGATAACCCCGCCTACTATAATTCTCATAAACAAATTTATATAGGGAGGGACTGTGAGTAACTTTGTCATATAGATTCCTAAAAACATTAATAGGCTTGCTATACTATATTTAGGGACGTCCTTACATAACTCTAATATATTGATTTGCTTTCTGATAAAAATAAGCTCGATGAACGCTATAGTAGCCTCTCCAACCACTGACGCAATTGCTGCCCCAACAGCACCATGATGAGGAATCAGAATAATAGACGATACACTAGTAGTAAAAAGACCGCCAATCACAGCAACACTTAAATACTTTGCCTGTCCTGTAGCAATCAAATATTGACTTCCCAACACTGAAGAATATCCCATAAATAATAGTTCTAGAATTAAAATTGACAATACAATATCAATTCCCAAAAACTCCGGTCCAAAAAAGATATCCGAAAAAATATCACTAATTGATATCATCCCAATTACCATAGGAATTGTAATGATATTAACAGCATTAAAAGTTAACTTTGTCAGTTCTATCACTTTCTTAGTGTCTCGATTCTTATAGGCATTAGCAACCTTTGGAAAAATAACTACACCAATAGACGAAACTAACGCCAGTAAAACTCTTATTACCTTATCAGCATTTTCAAAATAACCTGCCTGTGACATCGTTGATAGAGTTCCTAGCAAAACTTTATTTAAGGAAACAAAAATAGTAGAGGCAATCTGTGGAACAAATAAAGCGAACACTGGTGCAAAATGCTCTGCTATATTCAAATTAGTAAACTTAATACTTGTAATATAGCGTCTTAAATATGTCCAAAGAGTTAGATTCCCCACTAAAGACGACCCCACCATGATTAAAACATATGTATTAAAATCCTGAGGAGTTTTTACAAACAAGAAAATCATCATTACAGATGCCAATTTCACGATAAAATTACGAACAACTGTACGTTTGAAATCTTCCAATCCATCAAACAGCCATGAGACATCAACTGCTGTAGCCAAAATTTGGACTGATTGTATCATAAAAACGGTTCTATAGTTAGGGTATAACCAAATAAAAACTAAGAACATGAGGTAGATAACTAATGAAACAACCAATTTTAGAATAAGAATTTCCCAAAACTTTTGACTTCGCTTCGTTATTGATTCTCGGTAATAAGCAATTGTTCGATTTCCATAAACATTTGTTCCTAAGTTTGCGAATAGTACAAAATATGTCATGATTGTGTTCGTAAACGAATTGACACCTATCAACTCAGCACCCAACACACGTGATACATAAGGAATTGTTGCAAATGGAACAATGATTAAAAATAATTGATATAATGAACTATAAACATAGTTTTTTACTGTTTTCATAAATTACCTTTATCGCATAAACATGTTATGATAATTTTTATATTTGCTTCATACTACTATCTCTAACAGCCATGAACTTGAAGAGTAATGGTGTCAATAAGAAGACGTAAAATCCTAGAGCTTCGATCATTAAGAATAAAAACGTTAGTAAAATAAGCAACGCATCGTACAAGCAATACTCTTTAGTTCCTATAATGTATAAAATATATAGCAGAAATAATACAGCAATAATTACTCCCTGTGTAAGTGCAAATTGCAGAAATGTATTATCATTAAAAAGTTGGTCTGAACCCCACCATCCTTGAGGTATGATATTGGGAGTACTTTTTGGAAAAAGTGTAAAACCATATCTTTGAATATACATATTTCCCAGGCGAACTCTATTAGTTAGAAATATATCTAATTGCCTATAAAAGATGTTGGAAGTGCTATAAAACATTGAGTAAAACATTCCAAAAAGATACACACCAGTAGTAGTAATCAAGAAAACAAACTTATTCATTACATAATTCGACAATATCTTACGGAATGCATAAATTAATAATCCTAGTCCAGCTATAATAATTGATGTTCTTGAAAATGTTAGGTGATAGACTATGTATAATACTGTAAGAAGAAAAAATGTAAAATATTGTTTTCTCAACTCTTGAAATAATATAAAACAGTCAAAGAAAATAGATAAACTGACTGCTCCTAACGTATTAGGATGAAAAAAACCAAGTGAATGACTGACACCACCTAATTTCAAGTAAACGGTATCAGTTATTATTCCAAGAAGTGACAATACTACAACAATCATTAATACAAATAATTTAACAAGTATAAGCCCACGGATAAAGCCCTTATTTTCAGAGTCAATCAATGGAACATATATTAATATACTTACTAGCGACCAATCGATATCAAATTTTTTCCAAAACAATACTACAAAGAAGGTATACAAAAGTAGCAATAGTAAAGATGGCATTGAATTAGTTGGAAGTTTT
Organism: Candidatus Coprosoma intestinipullorum; assembly: GCA_018713045.1. GTDB lineage: Bacteria > Bacillota_I > Bacilli_A > RF39 > UBA660 > Coprosoma > Coprosoma intestinipullorum. The sequence goes on from DVFV01000064.1 coordinate 2,757, forward strand.
CTTGTCTTATAATAGTACATCATATAAGTTAGTAATCCTAAAACAGTTGGTATAACATTTATAAACTCCATATGAAATAAAAATGGAATGTTAGACAAAGAAAACATGTACAGAACAACATTGATATAAAAAAAGAAATTTATCACTCTCTCTATTCTAATCATATTAACCTCTACCCATATCTAGTTCACTTGCCAAAACTGTTTCTAATTTTTGAATTGTTTTATCCCATGATCTTTCACTTATAGTTTCGCTAGCTTTTTTAGCTAACGACTGACGATAAGGGTCATTTTCGATAAGTTTTATGATGTTTTCAGCTAATGCTTTACTATCTCTCACGGGAGACAATAAAGCATTTTCGGCATTTACTGCATATTCAAGAACACCATTATAAGCTGTAGAAACTAATGCACAACCACAAGCCATACTCTCAGCGCCTGTTAAACCAAAGCCCTCATCAATTGTTGCACAAATAAAAATTGAAGTAGCATTATATAAGCTCAATAAATCATTCTGATTTGCTTTCTGTACATATCTAAAATAATCAGGTAACGATTCTGGACGATTCGGTACACCAAAAATGTTAACCACAACATCCTTATATTTTTTTTTGACTATATCAATGGCTTCTAAAGCGTAGGGAATTCCTTTATGCTCCCCTTCATGATAAAGCATCCCCAATGTGTAAGGATTACGTTCGTTTATAGGAGTTATCACTTTAAAATTTTCAGTATCTATAGGATTTGGAAGGCAGATTGTTTTATCACTTGTATACGCTCCCACAATATTACTCAACCAATTTGAAACTGTGAAATTTAGAAAACCATATTGATAAGATTCAACAACTTCATCCTCTGGAAGGATAAATGTTTCAAAACCTTGAATAAAATAACATTTTTTACCACAACGAGATGGTAATTCTTTAACAATCTTAGCTGTTGTTACTGCAGTTGCAAAAATAAAATCTGCGTCAGGAAACTCTCGATCATCTAAATAAGGTGTCATTATTTTTTGTATTTCAGAATTTAAATGAAACCACGATGGTTCATTCCGTCCTCTAATCTTCCCTACGATAGATTTAATCTTCTTGTTATTGGTTAGTCGACTCCACACATTATGTGTTAAAAAGACAATAGTTACCTTGTGTCCCCTTTCTTGCAATCGATTTGCATATTCAAAAATAATTTTATAACCTCCCATAGGAACTTGACTTATTTCAGGAAGGCAAAAAGTCACTTTCATTTTTCTCTCCTATTAAATTTTGTCATACGATTCAACCAATTACTGAATGAGTACTTTGCAATAATGTGTTTTGGCAAAATCTGATATGGTTTGTTTAAAAATTCTATCAAATCCAAAGAGCTTTCATCACCTAGCACAAGAATATTGTTAGGACTGTAGAAATCATACTTCTTGATATTGGAATTGTTAGTAACTAATTTTTTACCATAAAAAATAGCTTCCAATGCCCGTAAAGTTAGACCCGCTTGTCCCTCTTTATTGATTTCTACAATCACCTTTGATTCTTGAATTTTCTTGATAATTTCAGGGTAGGTAATTTTACTATCAAGATAATTTATTCCACTACGATTCGACTGTTTATCGTCACTAAAAACATCAAACAGATAGGTCAACTCTGATTCCTCTATCATTCCAGCTAATTGATCCAGTTGCTGTATACGACCTTTATCAGCTCCAACAAAATAAAAATCTCGCAAGACATCTGTTTTTTCATCAAGATTAACACTATCCAAAATGTAAAACTGTTCCAAAAAGGTTAGCCCATACTCCTTTGAATAATTCTGATCAAAACAATAAACATCAAAATTTTCTTTCAAATATTCAATTCTCTCATTGGGAACATTCCAAAGCCAAATTTTTAATTTTGTTCGCTTCGTTATCCGAGATTTAATAAATTCTAATAGTTTCTGTGATGCTGCATTATCAAAAACAACTATAGTGTCAAAATCATCTATTCGTTTTTGCCACTCTGCAATCCAAAATTGATGTAAAGAAGCAAACGGTAGACGTTTTGATATAGCCCGTATTTTGTGCGCCATCTGTGAATGAACTTTCTTATAAGGTGTTGAAACCTCGACTTGAGGAAGCGACACACTTTTCGCAAAAAATTGCTCAAAGGAATCAATTTGCTCCAGTAGTAGTAGTGTTTTTCTCATAATATTTCTATCGGTATCTCTTCATTCTTAATCGTAAGTCAAAAACTAACTTCAACAAGCCCAGCTTGTACAGCACATATTTCTTGAAATTTGTACGTTTTTTGAACCTTAATAACGATACTCCATTCTTCCTTAGTTCTGAATTAACATCCATAGTTAGTTGCTTACACTCTTCTGATAAATTCGTTTTATATAAAATTGTAAGAACATAGATAAGATTATCTGTATAAAAACAATTCAATATTTTTAACTCAGATGAATTGAAAACACTTTGTACCGCTTGTGAATAAAAAATTTCCTTCGAAAAACCAAATATGTCTTCCAATTTTTTGCCACTCCAAGATTGTGTAATGGAATCAGGATTATCAACAAAATAGTAATAGTATTTTTTATTTGTTACATATACCCTATTTGCTGCCAAAAATAACTTATAATTCGTCCCTAAATCTTCATAGTATTTCCCAACAGGAAACTCTATTTTATTCTCTAAAAACAAGGATTTCTTATAAATTTTATCATTAGCAAAACCTGTAACATCTCCTTGATTTAGCATTTCTAATAGCGCAACATTTCCACTCAACTCTTGCTTTTTCAGTTCTGGTGACATTAATTTATCATCTTCAGATTTCACAAATTCTCTATTGAACGAGATAATATCAAAAATACCTTCATTAAGGACTTCTGCTAAATCAGAAAAAGTATCCTCCGAAATCCAATCGTCAGAATCTGGAAAATACACAAAAATCCCCCGCGCATGGGAAATTCCTACGTTCCTGGCATCTGATAACCCACCATTTTTTTTATGAATAACAGAGATATGTTGATACTTCTCTGCATAGTCGTCACAAATGTTAGAAGAATTATCCGTACTTCCATCATTTATTAGAATAATTTCATAGTTTTTCCAAGTTTGAACTAAAATACTATCAATACACCGTTTTAAGTATTTTTCAACATTATAAACCGGTATAACGACACTTAGTAATGGCTCCATTGTTTATCCTCTTTTCATCTTCAGCTTATGAAGAATAAATGGTACACTCCATTTTTCCCGATTAAATCTTTTAAAAAAAGAATATTTTTTGTATTCCCAATAAAATCTATTCTTAGTGTTTTGTAAAATGCTATCTATCGATAATTTCTCCCCATGAATCACTTGATTAGGTACTACATAAAAAGAAGACATGTCAAAATTCGGACAAATTAATTTTCGTTTCTGAAAATGTACATAAAGAGGCTTTTTGATAATTATCACACCATCTTGTACTTCATGAGATTCTAGTCCATCTTTATCAGACCAATAATAATATCGTCGAGGATCTTCCTCTCCATATCTTCTAAATGCAAAATGACTTATGTCTATGTCATCAAAACACTCAACTTGTAATTGCTTCATTTTTGCATTTTCAAATAACTTTTGAATACCTAGGGACTCGTCAAAGATAAAATTTTGACTGCTCGTGAAGACATTTTTATAGTTCAATCTATAATTTAAGCCATCACCGCTTTTAAATAAATTGTTGACATCCTCAGAATTTTTATAAATCTGTAAATGCCCTAAGAGGCCATATCTATCATAATTTTGATTAAAGAAATCATGTTGTTCAAGAAATTGATAGACATCCCCTAACAAAATATCTGTGTCGCAGAACCCCCAATAATCATAGCCTTCACATTCATCTGAAAAGATGTAACCATAGGCGGGTTTGAAATCACAAAGTTTGTATGCTGTATTTAGCGAGACTTCAAAATCAAACTTTCTCTGAATCTTTTCCTTTAACTCATTTAATGTAGTTTTTTGAAAAGTAATATTGTTAATATTAAAAGCTTCTAATCCAGATAATTCTTGGTCTGTAACGATAAGAAAATCAATTTTACTATTCCATTTTGCAGTCATCAAAAAATATGGGAAAAACTTAGGAAATTTACCGAAATAAGGAATAATGATTTTTATCTTCTTCACTTGCTTAGATCCTCTCCACCTTTATTCAACCAGTTAACCACATTGAAATATCGATGATAAATTTTCAGGTCAATACCAACATGTCCCTCTTTTTCTCTAGATTTAAAATGAACCAATGATGTTAAATCTTCATAATCCTTTGATGAAAAAATCACTTTACTCTTGAAGGGTAGATTATCGAATATTTTCATTAATTCATAACTGCATTGGTCATTATCATTGAATTTAAAATAAAGATTATCCCAATGTATTCTTTCTAAACGACGATTCCATTTTTGAGTTGCCTCTTCTTCATCAGCATAATGCAGGAAATGAAGTTCAATATCATCAAGAAGTGCTAGAGGATAGGCATTATCAAAGTCTTTGATGTATTTCGATTCCTTAACAAATGTCAAAGGAATATTACCACTCAAATAGTGTTTTAAATTCTTTAGCATCTTGATGTAATCAGGAGAAAAGACAAACATCCCTACAAATGGAGTTTGATAAGGCAAGCCCAATTCCTGATAGACTTTTCCAGCCCAACAATTATCACAAATGATAGTAAAATTTTTATTCTTAAGTCTTCGTCTAGGAATAAAATTAATAATTGGATAAACGATTGGTTTTAATTTATTTTTTAGTGTTTCGCTGTTCATATTAGTACTTCTTAGTACTTCTTAGTACTTCTTTTTATTTCTTATATAGTTCTGAGAAATTACGAATATAACTTTGTAATGAGAAGAGTTCTTTTTGGCGTTTAACAGAGGCCTTACCAAATTGCTCTCTCTTCTCAGTGTTATCAGCCAATTCTTGGATGGCCTTAGACAAATCTTCAGGCTGATTCGGTGTAGCGAGAAGGCCATTTTCACCTTCCTTAACCATTTCACAGACACCACCATGACGATAACCAACTACAGGTTTGCCACAAGCCATGGCTTCGAGGACTACTGTTGGTAGAGGATCTGGATTGGTACTTGGTAAGACAAAGATATCAAACATATTATAGAGCTCTGTTGTCTTACTATAATAATCGATACGCTTGATTTGTCCAGCTATTGGTGAGTCTGATATTGCCTTTTCCAACTCATCAACACGCCACTCTTCACCTTCAAAAGCACTCCCTGCCAGAAAGGCTACTGCTTTTGGATTATCCTTTAAGATTGGAGTCACTGCTTCCAAGAAATCGCCTTGACCTTTCCAAGCATTCACTCGACCAACCATTCCGATAACCAAAGCATCCTGTGCGATACCAAACTGGTCACGAACTGCGCTGGCATCCATTTCATGATAGACAGAATTGTCAACACCATTATAGATAACTTGAACTTGGTCATTTTTTACAAAGCGAGACTTCTTCACGTGGTTGGCCACAGCATTTGAGACTGTCACAATCGTATCAGCATAACGCCCCATCAAAAAGTTGATGAAATCGGAGATTGCTTTTGGTTTGACGATAATTTCATGCACATGCCAAATCAAAGGTAATTTCAACTTACGTTTAAGATAAATCCCCTCAAGTACTGCAGTAGTATTATTGTGAATGAGAGTAATTCCGTTTTCCTTAGCATATTCAGCGATTTGCTTTGAATAACGATTATATGAGCCAAAATACTCAAGAATGCCCTTAGGATTAAAATATTTACGGCGCAAGATGGGGTAATCGATAACTTTAACTTTAGCACCAACGCTCTCCAGAGCACCCACTAAGACACCATCATTGGGTAAAATAACATGTGCTTCAAATTCGTCTTTATTCAAACCTTTAATAAGCTCCAACAGAACCTTGTCAGCGCCATACATTTCGGCACCAGCGTGGAGATATAAAATTTTCTGCATTTCTATCCTTTAAATACTTTTTCGTAGTCTGTAACAATCTTTTCCCAAGTAAAGGCTTCAGAGATACGTTTACTTGATTTTTGATTGAGGTCTTCGATAGACTGATCATCCAATTGCTCAGCTTGATCAATGACACTTGCTAATTGATCTTTCTTCCAATAAAGAGCACCATCTTCACCGACTTCACGGTTAAAGCCAACATCCAACAAGAGATTGAGCTTAGTTGACTCAAGTGCCTCAAGAAGTGAAGGATTGGTTCCGCCAACCTCATGACCATGGAAATAAGCAAAGGC
>DVFV01000007.1 GCA_018713045.1 Candidatus Coprosoma intestinipullorum
AGTCTCGCCATAATTTATCTGCCCATTTATTTTTGGATAAGTAACTACTAAATCACTTAAAAAAATCGGAAGGCCATTTTCTTTAAGAACTTCGTAATTCAAATCATCGTATTCCTCACCTAAAGAGCACAACTTTTTGTTAAGTTTAGAAATTCTCTTCGTAAGTTTAACTGACCTATCACTTTTTTTACCGGCTAAGCTCTTATCGTGATCTCTTAAAGTAAACTGTTCACCCTTTACCTTCCAGACCAAAAGTTTTTTAATCTGCTCATCGATCATCTGTCTTTTCATCAAAATTTCCTTTTTCTCTCTCTTTCTCTGAATAACTAAATTTTCTAAATACGCATTATATACATCGTAAGAAAAATCATAAATCCTTGAACTATCCAAAACCTTATTTGCTGTCCTTTTGACAAAATCGATATCCGATGATTTTATAATCCAAATATTTTTATCATTCGAAAGATACCCCTCTAGCCACTTTAAAGCGTCATCGTTTAAATTAACATCGATATTATCTAAAATAAACAAATTATCACCTTTAAGTATTTCTCCTAAAATTAAAAGTTGCAATCTATTTACATTGCTTAAATCTTGAATCTTACTATCTAAATTAATTTTAACACGCATCTTTTCCATGATATTTAAAACTTCTCCGTAAAAATCAAACCCACCGAGTCTCGTAAATTCATCGTCTTGTTCACCGGCTAAAACCTTATTTAAAATATCATTATATAAAGTAACTTCTTGTAAGTATTCAAGCGCGTTCATTTCTAAATAATATTTTAACGTCGGATCCTTTAATGTTCTAAACCCAGATCCTTCTAGAGCCAAAATAAAATTATCATCGCCCGCAAACCATAACTTATCGCCACTTCTAAAAACCAAATTACCTAATCTTTTTATATACATGATACTTCACTTTCCTTTTATTTTTCATCTCGATAATATCCCGTTTAAAAAACTTAAACGTCGCAATTACGATAATTGAAACTGGTAAAGCAATTACAATTCCTAAAGTTCCGGCCAAAATACCTCCAGCAAAAACAGCCACAATTACCACAAGTGGATGGATTTGATTACTCTTGCCATAAACCAATGGATTTATCACATATCCATCGACTGCCGAAAACACTAAAAATACAGCGCATGTTTTAATAAATAAAACGGGACTTATGACAAAAGCTGTAACCATTGCGATTATATTCGTGATAATTCCTCCAAAATAAGGAATTAAATTACCTAAAGCTGCTAAAAATCCGAGTAAAATCGCATTAGGATGACCGATTAAAGTATAAACCAAAGTATACTCGATTAACGAAATTAAAACGATTTTTAAAAATCCTGTCAAATATTTTCGCATCTCTTCATCTAGTAGAGCCAAATAATTATAAGCTCTCTTCGAAGTTACCATTAAAAACTTCTTAATCGAACTTCTTATCTTCTCCATATCTGCCAAAAAATAAACAGAAGCAGCCAAAATAATTATCGCCTTCGAAATATAATCGATTGAAATGCCTATAAAACTAAACGCTCCATCTGAAATATAAGTACCGATCTTTGACAGTGCCTCGTTAAAAGTCGAAGCCAAAGTATTTTGAAGTGTCCCTATATCTAAATTGTATTCCGTCGACATCTCTCTTAAAAAAGAAATAATCCCACTAAATAAACTGGAAATTTGGGAAAAGAAAAGAGGTGTCACTAAATATATAATAAGACCTAAAATTCCCAAAACTCCGCCAACTACGATTAACATCGCAAGTGACTTTGGAACCTTTTTATCACAAAGCGCTTTTACTAAAGGATAAAAAGCATAAGCTATCGCAAAAGCGATTAAAAAAGGTAAAACAATTTGCCAAACAAGTGACAAAAGACCAAGCCAAAAATCTCTCGTCTGATAAACAAAGAAAAATATTAAAAAAAGCAGAGATATATTGACTAATTTAAAATCTAATTTGTTTTTAATCATTATATCATCTACTTTCTAATAATATCGTTATTGGTCCATCATTTTGAATAGAAACCAGCATATCCGCTCCAAATATTCCTTTTTCAACTCTTACATGTTCTCTTAATTTTTCATTGAACAAATCGTATAATTTTGAAGCCTCTTCACTTCCTAAAGCTTTTACATAACTAGGCCTTTTACCCTTGTTAGTTTCCGCATATAAAGTAAACTGTGAAATACTTAGTATACTACCGCCAGCCTCCAAAAGCGACTTATTCATAACACCATTTTCATCATCAAAAATTCGTAAATTAAGAGTCTTGTTAACCAAATAATCAATCTCTTTTTCCGAATCACCCTCAGTAAAACCAACCAAAAGAACAAGTCCCTTATCGATTTCTCCAGTTACCTTTCCCGAAACAGTAACCTTTGAATTTAAACTTCTTTGTACTAGTACTCTCATTTTATTTCCCTCTCTACACTAATAATATTATTAACCATTTCTAAAGATGTTATAAATTTATTAAGTTGTTCCCTGTCTTTTACTAAAACAGTCATCTCTAAAGTATTACTATCACGCATCTTGTGATTACTAAAACTATTTACCGTTACTTCGTTGTTGTTAGCTCTTGAAACCACATCGATTATAACATTGCTCTCTAAATTAGATTTAATCAAAATATTCGTTGGAACCTTTTCGTTTGTCTGATTCCACTCAGCTTTAATTAACCTCTCATCTAAAGAAGCGACATTTGGACATTCTATCCTGTGAATTGTAATTCCATAACCCTTAGTAATATAACCGATTATCTTATCACCTGGAATTGGACAGCAACACATTGCCAAATTGACCTTAATCTCATCGATTCCTGGAACACTAACTAAGCCATTAGAAATCTTTTTACTTTCATGTCCCCCGATTTTTTCTAAAACACGCTCTTCCCTGCTAGGCTCTTTTTTATTAGCTGTTACGACCGTCTCAGGTAATATCTTTCCACTACCTAACGCAATATAAAGTTCTTCGAAAGAATTGAACTTAAGCTCTGACAAAATCTTCTTAGAATTATCTTCATCGAAAAACTCAGCTGATGGAATTTTTCTCTTCTTTAGCTCTCTGACTAATGCCTCTTCACCCTTCTTTAAATTCTCTTCCTTATTTACTCGATTAAAATAAGCTTTAATTTTGTTTTTAGCCTGCGTTGTTTTAACAAATTTTAACCATTCTCTACTAGGCCCTTTGTTGTTCGTAATAATCTTGACAATATCTTCGTTGTGAAGTTCATAATCCAGTGGCACCATATTTGAATTGACAATCGCCCCAGACGTTCTATCGCCGACATTAGAATGAACCTTATAAGCAAAATCGACTGGTGTGGCACCCTTTGGCAGTTCGATAACATCACCCATCGGTGTAAATACGTATATCGTATTTTGGAAAACTTCTTCTTTAACCGTCTTTACAAACTCTTCTGGATCCTCTTCGGTATTTTTTAAATCCATAATCGTTCTAAAGAACTGTAACTGCTTTTCCATATCGTTTTGCATTGCCGCTTTGACATTACTACCTTTTTCCTTATATGACCAGTGTGAAGCGATTCCATACTCCGCCACCTTATCCATATCGTAAGTTCTTATTTGAATCTCATAAAGTTGTCCATCTATTCCAAACACCGTCGTATGTAATGATTGATACATATTCGTCTTTGGCATTGCAATATAATCTTTAAATCTTTTAGGTTTTGGTTTAAACTTTGAATGAATAATTCCTAAAGCTTGATAACATTCTTGTTCCGTATCGACATAAATTCTAAGGGCAAGTAAATCGTAAATATCGCTAAATCTTTTACCCTTATCTAGTTTTTTATAAATACTGTAAATACTTTTACTTCGGCCCTTAGTTTCGTGTTTAATTCCGTATTTATTTAAAATTTCATCTACTGCATCGATCATCCTACGCACAGCTTCATCTCTCTCAGCTTTTGTTGCATTGAGCTTCTCGACTATATCGTAATATTCATCTGGTTTTAAATATCTCAAGCAAAACTCTTCCAAATCCTGCTTAATACTGTTAATACCAAGTCTACTGGCGATTGGAACTAAAATATCCAAAGTTTCTTTAGCTGTTTCCTTTTGCTTTTCAGGACTCAGAACATACATCGTCTGTAAATTATTGAGCCTATCGGCAAGTTTTATAATAATAACTCTAACATCTTCGGAAAGCCCAACCAAAATCTTTCTTTGATTGTTGATGACTGCCTCACTATCACCAGAAAAATTAAGCTTGTTGATTGTCGTAACTCCCTTAACTAGTGAAGCTATATTTTTTCCAAACTTTCTTTCAATCTCACTTTCTTTAACTCCGCACATTTCCATCACATCGTGAATGAGTGCCGCTGATAAAGTATCCGCATCAGCTTTTATACTCGTTAAAATATAAGCCACATTAAGCGGATGAATAATATAATCATCACCCGTTAATCTCTTTTGACCAAAATGCTTCTCTGAAGCAAAATTATAAGCCTTGCTTATCAAATTAAGTTCTTTTTCATCTGTAATATAAGATGATATTTTCTTCTTTAAAGACTCAAAAGTTATATTCTTTTGATACTTCATACCTTTCACCTCGTTTTAAGCATTAATGCCTTTAATTTCAATTTCTGAAACTTCTTCCTTCTCTTCCTTTTTCGGTTTCTTTGGCTTCTTTAAGTTTCTCTTTTCAATCTCAAGCCATAACTGACTTGCGACAAATAATGAAGTTAAAACTCCCGTTACCATTCCGACAAGCATTGCCACATAGAAACTTAAAATCTCATGTGAACCGAATATTATCAAACATCCAAGTGGAATTACTGCCGTAAGTGTAGTAACGATACTTCTATTTAAAACTCCTCTTAAACTCTCGTTAACTATATTTATTAAACCTCTTTCACTGTAAGCCTTTTTCTTATTATAAATTTCTCTTATTCTATCAAAGGTAATAATTACATCGTTAACTGAATAACCAATAATCGATAAAATAGCCGCAATAAATATATTCGAAACTTCAAACCTAAATATTCCGAAAAATGCGATTGTGATTAAAACATTAAATACTAAAGCAATAATACTACTAATTCCATAATCAAACTTAAACCTTAAAGAAATATATATAATTATTGCCACCATCGATATAATCAAAGATAAAACAGCATTCTTAATAAGATCGTTTCTGACCATATCTGAAATAACTTCGATATCTGTTTTCGCATCGTATTTATCATTTAAATAATCCTTAACTTCGCTAGTTTTATCAGTATCTACAGTCTCGCTTATCTTTATAGAATAAGATCCATCACTCTGCTTCTCGAAAGAATACATATCATATCCAAGACTATCCATATCACTTGAAATTTTCTTTTCCGTTAAATTCTCTGAAGTATCTATCGTAATCGCCGTTCCACCTCGGAAATCAACACCTAAAGAAAGACCTTTGTTAAAGATAAATACTCCGCCTAAAATAATTATGACAAACGCACATATTATAAATATCTTTCGGCTTTTAACAAAATCGATTTTCTTCCAAAAATACTTAGTCCTCTTTTCACCTTTTGAAAGATTTGGAATATCCTCTTTCTTAACTCCGATAAACATTCCAACTTTATCGTCGAAATATCCTGTTTGCACAAACTTTCTAAGAAGCCATCTAACTAAGAAAACCATGATAAGTAAAGTTGAAATGATACTTATAATCAGTACAGTAGCAAAACCTTTAACACTACTCTGGCCTAAAACAAATAAAACCAAAGCTGCAATTAAAGTTGTAATATTTGCATCCATAATTGTTCCGAAAGAAGCTTTATTTCCTTTTTCATAAGCCTCCTTTAAAGAAGCTCCTTCATAAAGTTCATCTTTAATTCTCGAAAAATTTATAACGTTTGAATCGACAGCCATTCCAATCCCGATAATCATCGCCGCAATCCCAGATAAAGTCATCGTTCCACCTAAAAGCCAGAAAATAAAGAAAGTTAGTGACGTATAAATAATAATTCCCACACTGGCAATTAAACCTGAAAATCTATATAAAACAATCAATAAAGCTATAATAATTCCGATTCCGATAATTCCAGCTGTAACCGTTTTCACTAAAGCGTTAGTTCCAAATGAAGCACCCACACTATTACTAGAAACCTCAGTAAGTTTAGCTGGCATACTACCAGAGTTAATTAAATCAACTAGATCGTTCGCACTCTCTTCGGTAAAATTACCTTGAATAATAACGTCTCCACTAAAAGCTTGCGAAACAGTTGCAGCTGATAAGCAGGCACTGCCATCACTTCCGCACATCTCTTCTTCTCTTTCAAATGAATCTCTTCCCTCTTCGTAATCGAGCCAGATTACAATTCGATTATCACTCATCTCACTGACCTTTTTTGTCGCTTTATAAAAAGCATCATTATCCTTGATACTCAAAGCTACCGCTGGCCGGCCACTTTGATCCATACTTACTCTCGCCCCGCCGCTTTTCAAAACAGAAGATGTCATAAGCAAATTATCGCTAGTATCTCTAAATGTTAAACTAGCTGTCTGTGATAAGACACTCCTTGCCTCATCCTCGTTTGTTACTCCGGCAAGCTGAACTCTAATTCTGTCTCCCTCAATGCTAATTGAAGGTTCCGTAACACCTAAAACATCTATTCTCCTAAGAAGCGTCTGTCTAGTTGAGCGAAGTAAATCTTCATCAACCTTCGTATTCTCTTCGATTGGCGTAACATTATATAAAAGTTCAAATCCTCCTTGTAGATCTAAACCTAACTTCAAATTCATTAAAACAGGTATCAAAACACCTATTGATATTATAAGCAAAAAAATTACTAAAAATAATTTTCCTTGAAGCATCTTCTTTTCCATAAAAAATCACCTAGTCAAAATCTATCTTTCTCGCAGCTCTTTTTATTCTTTGTTTAAAATAATCATCTACAAGTTCATTATCACAATTTAAAATATCACTAACCATTTCATTCAAAGCTAAATTACTACTGCTTCGCCATTTTGTCTCTTTTAAATAATTCCAAATATCTTCTTGTTTTAAATAACCATAACTATTAAGTTTAAGTTCATTCAATTTACTATCTAAAGCTGGTTTTAACCTCTTATAAAGATCCTGTTCACTTTGAAATTCTAAATTCATCTTCATATCCTCCGATTTCATCCATAATTATTATATATTAAAATTACCCAATTTTAAAGTCTAATAATAAAAAAGAAATTTTTTCATACAATTTAATATGAAAAAAAACATCTTCTTAAAATCAGTCATCTTACTTATGATTGGTGGCCTTATAACCAAAATCATAAGCATGCTTATCAAAATAGTTTTAGCAAGACTTATCGGACCTGAAGGAATGGGAATCTATATGTTAGTTTCACCGACCTTCACTCTTTTAATTGCTCTTGCCCAATTAGGTTTTCCTGTTGCCATCAGTAAACTAGTTGCCGAAGAAAAAGGTAACAACAAAAATCTCGTCTTTTCAGTAATTCCAATCTCTCTTCTCTTAAATATTATCATAATTATTATACTGTTCTTCTCGTCTAGTTACATAAGTACAAATTTATTAAACGAGCCAAGGTCTTATTATGCCCTCATTTGTATCGGTTTAGTTCTACCGTTTATCAGTATCTCAAGCATTTTAAGAGGATATTTTTTTGGCAAGCAAAAAATGCTTCCTCACGTTTTATCCAACATTACTGAAGACATAGTCAGACTAATTGCCCTCATTATTGGAATTCCAATTTTCCTTTCAAAAGGTCTAGAATACGCTGTCGCCTTTGTTGTTTTAGTCAATATAATAAGTGAATTTACATCAATATTAATTTTATTCTTCTTTGTTCCTAAAAATTTTAAACTAACTAAAGACGATTTAAAACCAAATAAAAACAGTATTAAAACTGTCTTCTCTATTGGCATTCCAACTACTGCGAGCAGAATAATCGGTTCAATCGGTGCCTTCCTAGAACCAATAATCTTAACCTATGTTCTAATAGGTATCGGTTATAAGAGTAATTACATCGTCACCGAATATGGAATTATTAGTGGTTATATTATGCCCTTAATTCTAATTCCTTCGTTTTTTACCTTGGCAATCTCCCAAGCTTTAATTCCTAACATCAGCAAAGCTCATAGCCATGGTCATTATAAATATGTTAAAGATAAAATTAAACTTGCTATATTTCTCTCTCTCTTAATTGGTATTCCGTCCACGATCTTATTTGAACTATTTCCCTCAGTTCCCATGAAACTAATCTATAACCTAGATGAAGGAACCGAATACTTAAAAGTTCTAGCCCCAATTGCCCTCATGCACTATATCCAAGCTCCCCTAACCGCTTCCCTTCAAGCTATGGGCAAAGCCAAAGAAGCTATGCGTGGAACCTTAATCGGAACAGTCGTTAGAACCATTTCTCTCTTCTGCTTTTCATACCTTCACATTGGTCTTTGGGGACTAATCATTGCCAGCAGCCTAAACATCTTATGTACAACTTTCCATCAATATAAATGCGTTAAAAAAGCTTTAACTTAATCTCTTTTATTATAACCATAAAATAACTTGCATCCAAATTAAACTTTTTAATTAAATAA
>DVFV01000065.1 GCA_018713045.1 Candidatus Coprosoma intestinipullorum
CGAAACGTAGTTGAGTTCATGAAACCCTTGCTTTTTAACTTTCATCGATTATACTATCGTTACAAACAAAGTTCACCTTTGTTTGTTATCAATATTATAAATCGTATACATTTTAACTAATGTTTAACATATATTTTTAAAAATTATTTTACTTATTTAGTTGCGACCAGTAACACATTTTTGACTTTTAATAAAAGCTTTGTTATAATTTACTCGGATAGACGGGTGATTAATATGAAAATAAAAAGTGTTGAATTACAAATATCAGCAATTAGAAGAAGTCAGTATCCAACTGATAATAAACCAGAATATCTTTTGGTTGGTAGATCTAATGTTGGGAAAAGCAGTTTTATAAATACACTGCTA
The DNA here is from genome assembly GCA_018713045.1 of Candidatus Coprosoma intestinipullorum. Classification (GTDB taxonomy): domain Bacteria; phylum Bacillota_I; class Bacilli_A; order RF39; family UBA660; genus Coprosoma; species Coprosoma intestinipullorum. The sequence goes on from DVFV01000065.1 coordinate 367, forward strand.
AATCGTAAAAATTTTGCCAGAACCTCAAGTAGACCTGGTAAAACCCAAACCATTAACTTTTATAACGTTAATGATGAATTTTATCTTGTTGATGCCCCCGGTTATGGCTTTGCCGGTGTAAGTAAAACAAAACGTAAAAAATTTGGATTGATGATGGAAGACTATATGATTAACCGTCCAAACCTTCGTTGTGTCTTTTTACTTACTGATTTTCGTCATCGACCAACAAGTGATGACCTTATGATGTATAACTTCTTAAAATACTATAAAATTCCTGTAACCATCGTTGGAACTAAAATCGATAAAGTAGGCATTACTCTAAGACAAAAACAAAGAACAACTATCTTAAATGATTTAGACCTAGTTGTCGGTGATGAATTTGTTATGTTCTCAAGCGTTACCAAAGAAGGAAAAGAAGAAGTTCTCAAAAAAATCGAAAGAACGATGTAAAATAATCTCATAAATATCGAAGCCACATACAATATTGTTAGGTGATGAATGTGAAACTTACCTTACAAAACAATGAGATTATTATATACTTGAATAAAACATATATTAAAAACATTGATTTGCAAAATAAAAAAATATTAGAAAACTATTTAAATAAATTATTAAATAAAATAAAAAACAAATATGAATTATATATATCAGGATATTATGATGTCAAAATATATTTAAGTGAAGAATATGGTATAATAATTAATATCGAAAAAGAAAACTTGGATTATCCTGAATACTTTGCGGGTGAAATCGATATGAATATTTCTGTCATCGAAGACCGCTTTTTATATGAAGTAGAAAATATCGATATTCCCAAAAGTATTTTAAAAAAACTTGAAAAATATAAATTTTTAGATAAAATATATTTGCGCCCAAAAGAAAACCTCTCAGATATTGAACTAGGCGTTATTTTAGAAAATACAAAATTAATATATGGAGAGAAAGCTAAACAAATACTAGCTAAAAGTCGCAAAATCGAGGTGATATAAATGAAAAAACCAGTAGTAGCTCTAGTTGGAAGCCCAAACGTTGGAAAATCCACAATATTTAATAAATTAGTCGGGAAAAAAATATCCATAATTGAAGATACTCCAGGAATAACTAGAGACCGTATATATGGTACAGTAAATTATGGAAAATACCAGTTTCATTTAATCGATACAGGAGGTATTGATATATCTGGTGGAAGCTGGGATACCCAAATTAAAGCCCAAGCTGAACTAGCTATTGACGAAGCCGATATAGTTTTGTTTGTTGTCGACGGAAAAAATGGTTTAAACTCTAACGATTATATTGTCAGAGATATGCTTCTAAAAAGTGGTAAAAAAGTAATTGTAACCATTAATAAAACAGATTCCAAACAATACGAAAATCACAAATATGATTTCTATGAACTAGGCTTTGATACCTATATCGAAGTAAGTGGTGAGTCTAACTTAGGTTTATATGAATTATTAGATGAAATAACCAAAGATTTCAATGAATACGAAGAAGACGAAGACGAAAGTATCATTAAATTTTCTATCATTGGTCGCCCTAACGTTGGTAAAAGTAGTCTAGTTAATGCCTTGCTTAATGAAGAGAGAGTCATCGTCAGTCCAGTTGCCGGAACAACTAGAGATGCGATTGATACACCATTTAAATATCAAGGTAAAGACTTTGTTGTAATCGATACAGCAGGAATGCGTAAAAAAGGAAAAATCTATGAAAATGTGGAAAAATATAGCTTACTAAGATCATTAAAAGCCATTGATCGATCAAACGTCTGTGTTTTAGTTATCAATGCGGAAGAAGGTATAATCGAGCACGATAAACATATTGCCGGTTATGCCCTAGATGCCGGGAAAGCGATTATAATTGTCGTAAACAAATGGGATTTAATCGAAGACAAAGATAAAGAAATGAAAAAATTCACCGAAAAAATAAGAGATGAATTTCAGTTTATCCCATATGCGCCAATCGTTTTCCTATCAGCTTTAACAAAAAAACGTATTCATACCTTGATGCCTGAAATTATCAAGGTAAATGAAAATGCTCACAAGCAAATAAAAACAAGTCTTTTAAACAATGTTATTATGGATGCATACTCTCTAAATCTCCCACCATCATATAAAAATAAAAGACTTAAAATATATTTCTCATCACAAGTTAAAACTTGTCCACCGACATTTAACATCCAAGTAAATAGTAAAGGACTAGTTCATTTCTCATATAAAAGATACTTAGAAAATAAAATAAGAGAAAACTTTGACTTTGAAGGAACACCAATCGTAATTAACTTCAAAAGTAAAGGTGAAGAGTAGCTAAATAAAACCTCCTACATATAATAATTTAGGAGGTTTTAAAATTGAGTTTTTCAGATAAATTTTTTCAAAAAGTTGAACAAAAATCAGGCGTGGGCAAACAAACTATCCTAGACCTCGCCAAAAAGTTACAAGAAGGAAACCTAAAAAACGAAACAACCTTAAGAGAAGTAATTAGTGAACTAAGCCAAATGACTGGTAAAGAAGTATCCAAAGAAAAACAAGATAAAATAATTGAAGCAGTTATCAATGATAAAGTACCAAAAGACATTGACAAAATGATTTGATCAATGTCCTTTTTATTTTTGCGTTACTTGACTTGTTCCGCACGCATTAAACATTCCTGTTGTATCGGCCTTATCAGTTATAAAGTTTTGGCCTACATATATATAATAGTTAGTTTATCATTACCACTAAACATCCATGACATATCGGTAACATTACGCGTATCAAAAGAACTTAAATCAAGTTGAGTCAACTCCTCACAATTATTAAACATTTTCTGCATATTAGTAACATTACTAGTATAGAATGTGCTTAAATCAAGTTCCTTTAACTTCCTGCAATTCACAAACATCCCACTCATATCTACAACTTTATTCGTATAAAAATTACTTCCAAAGTTTATATATTCTAAATTATAATTAGAAGTAAACATCCACTCCATATTAGTAACATTACTAGTGTTAAAACTACTTAAATCAAGATTCTTTAAATTATTACATTGACTAAACATCCAAGCCATACTGGTTACTTTGCTTGTATCAAAGCTACTTAAATTAACTGTTTCTAGGACAAAATTATCCGAAAACATTCCTCCCATATTAGTAACATTTGAAGTATCAAACGAGCTTAAATCGAGATTTGTTAAATTAGATTCTCTTCTAAACATTCCACGCATATCGCTCACATTACTTGTATCAAAATTATCATTAAAAGTAATCGCTTTCATATTAGAAAAACCATCAAATAAATGTGAACTATTTTCATTTGCAATAACTCCCGCCTTTGCTCCGATATATAAATCATATTTTGAACTATCAGATATATTAGGCACTACCCAAGCCATAACTTCGCCATTTGTTTTATCATCTGAGACATTCCAGCTTTCAGTAGCGATTTCTGGAACATTGTTATTATCGACAAATGTCGCACTTACAATATTTTCTCTATAAAAATCAGAATGAAAATCAGTTTGACTAGTTGTATCCCATGCTTGTATTACTCTTGAATTGTATTTGATATTTCCTTTAACATTCAAATTTATATTAGTCGAAAATGCCGCATATCCACTGGCCATAATAATCAAACATAGAAATACGCCTAAAATGATTATCTTTCTTTTAGTTTTTTCTTTTTTTCTTCTTATTTTTCTCATATAATATCACACCTTCTACTTTATAAAAAGTATATCAAAATAAATCACAAAATTCAATATACCCGTCATTCAAATGGGCCTCGTGACATAAAAAAGTACAATATCCATAGGTGATACAATATGAGTTATCGTTTAAAAGACGTTAGAATAGATAACGATTTAACACAAAAAAATCTAGCTCAACAATTACAAGTCAGCCGAAGTACCTATAGTGGATGGGAAAATGAAGGTGATAATATTCCGTTATACCAATTCAATAATTTTTGTGAAATTTTTAATTTGAGCTTAGACTATGTTGCCAAAATCATTGATCGAAGAGAAAATATCACAAATAAAATAAAAAAACAAATAGATTTCAAATTAATAGGTCAAAACTTAGAAATAATTAGAAAAGAAAATAAAATCACTCAAAAAGAACTTGCAAAAATTATAGGTATATCAGAAGCAACTTATGTGAATTATAAAAACGGCAAAACACCTATTCAAACTGAAATTTTAAAAAAATTTGCCATATATTTTAATGCATCTTTAGACTGGTTAGTTGGCAAAAGTAAAAATAAAAAACTTAGGGAGGATTAATTATGAAACACGAAATGCGCCTACACCCAGAACCATTTAACTTAATAAAAAAAGGAACTAAAACAATTGAAATGCGTTTATATGATGAAAAAAGAAGACAAATAAAAGAAGGAGACTTAATTACTTTTACTAATCGTGAAACAGACGAAAAAATAGATACAGAAGTATTAAAACTTCATATATACCCTAGCTTCGAAGAACTATATAAACACTTTGATAAAGTATCAATTGGATATAATGAGGATGAAACTCCAAACCCAGATGATATGGATATATATTATCCGAAAGAAAAACAAAAAAAATATGGAGTTGTCGGAATACAAATAAAAAGGAAATAATGAAGTTAAATTCATTATTTTTTTTAAACAAATCATTTATGTAATTACTACACAATTTAAAAATATAAAAATTAAATTAGCCCCCTGAAAAGTTGATTTTTCTAGGGGGGGTGTACAATGAAATTGTACAATAGAAAAGGAGTGTTTTTATATGAGACAAAGATTTAATCGAAGACAAAGAAATTATATAATCTTAGGTCTATGTAGTATACTTTTAGTAATGGCCGCCGGCTATGCGGCATTTAGATCTCAGCTTACAATAAATGGAACAAGTAACATAACAAGTGACTGGAAAGTATTAATAACCGATATTCAAAGTAGTGTTTTAGCAGGAGATGCGACAGATGCCGAGGCACCAAGTCATACAGAGACAACCGCAACATTTAAAACAAATTTGGTAAGTCCCGGAGATAGTATGCAATATGATATAACCGTAGAAAACCAAGGGAATATTGATGCAAAATTAGATAAAATAACTGTACCAGAAAGTAATAATCCAGCTATAAGGTTTGAGGTAACAGGAATAAGGGAAGGCTCCTTATTAAAAAAAGGGAATACAGCACTACTCACAGTAGTAGTAACATACAATCCAGAAGTAACAAATCAACCAGATAATTTAACGGCAGATTTCACAGTAACATTAGATTATAGTCAAGCTCCAAATGGATATGTAGAACCCTTAGTTCCAACCATAGGCGGACAAGAGGTAGACATAGTAACAACAGGAGATGGCTTATATGAAGATAGTTATGAGGCTGGAAGACTAATATATAGAGGACAAAACCCCAATAATTATATAATGTTCAATGATGAACTTTGGAGAATAATAGCTAAAGAAACAGATGGAACATATAAAATAATTCGAAATGAGGTTTTAGAAGATAGGGCATTTGATGAAGCAAATCACCGAAGTACAGAAAAAAATTCATATTGTCAAAGTCCATCAGTTGGTTGCGGAGTATATGCGGCTGTAGAAGGGGAATTCTCAACACCAGATGGTGCAGTAAAAGGAACAGTAACGGAAGATTCAAGTATAAAAATATATTTAAACGAAGACTATTATACAAATAATATCAATAGTATAGCTAAAGAACAAATGACATCGCACACATTTAATATTGGAGCAGTAGAAGATTTAAGTGAAGGAACAGATAATATAGAAAAGAATATAGCAGGAGAGAAAATGTATACATGGATAGGAAAAGTGGGACTAGCCAATGTATCAGATTTATTAAGAGCAAGTACTAACCCGTTATGTACATCAGCAACATATTCTTTTGACAGTCAAAGAGATTGTAATAGTAATTATTTATTAAGTAGTACGGATTATGTATTGTATTGGACAATTAACGCATATTATAAGGTTACTGAACCAGCATATAATAGAGTTTGGACAGGTTTTTCATCTAGTGATTTTTCAGCAGTAGTTGGAACATCTAATGCAGCACATACCAGCTCTCCTCGTCCCGTCGTATATCTAACCTCTAGTCTCTCCTTAGGTGGAAGTGGAACAATAAGTGATCCATTTACGATAATGAATTAAGAAAATGATGATTTTCATCGTTTTTTTATTTTCAAATATGTTATAATAACTAAAGAAAGGTTAGACTTATGAAAGAAGATATTGATTTATTAAAATATGAAAAACAGTTAAAAAAGGAAGGATATAAATATATTGGTGGAACCGATGAAGCGGGACGGGGGCCTTTATATGGACCTGTAGTTGCTGCTTGTACCTGTCTTCCTGAAGAATTTGAATTAGAAGGATTAACTGATTCAAAAAAATTAACCGAAAAAAAACGTGAAAAGTTTTATGAATATTTAATTAATAATATTCCCTATGGAATAGGCATAGTCGATGCCAAAACGATAGATGAAATTAATATCTATGAAGCAAGTAGAGAAGCCATGAAAATAGCTATAAAAAAACTAAGTGAAAAAGTTCCATTGGACATTGTCTTAACCGATGCCATGCCAATTGACTTAGATATTGACGTAAGACCAATTATCAAAGGAGATGCTAAAAGTTTAACAATCGCTGCTGCCAGTGTCATTGCCAAAGTGACAAGGGATCACATGTTATACGAAGTAGATAAAGCCCATCCAGAATATGGCTTTAAAAACCATAAAGGATATCCAACCAAAGCTCATTTAGAAGCAATCAATAAATATGGATTAATCGATGGTTACAGATTAACCTATGGACCTATAAAAAAATACAAGGAGGAAGGAAAATGTTAGACAAAAAAATATTTTTAATTTCTCATATTGCTGACCCAGATGGCCTAACTGCCGTCATCTTAGGAAAACTCGTATTCAAAAACTTTGAATATGCTCTTGCCAATGTCGACGAAGTCGATGAAAACGTCAAAAAAGTAATTGAAAATCCTAACTACGATGAAATCCACGTTGTCGATTTAAACATTACTGAACAATATGCCGAAGAAATAAACAATTCAAAATACAAAAACAAAATAAAAATATTTGATCACCATATAAGCAATATCGGTTTAAACAAATATCCATTCATAAACGTTATAGATGAAAAAAATGGTCATAAAGAATGTGGAACAAGTATTTACTATAATTACTTAAACTCCTTAATCAAAAACGAATACTTACAGAGAAACTCCACTAAAGAACTCGTCGAAAGAGTAAGACTCTTAGATACTTGGGAATGGGAAAAGGTTGGCAGACCAGAAGCCAAAGATTTAGACATTATCTTTTCGATGTATGGAAGAGAAGGATACGTTAAAAAATATCTAAGATTCATCAAAACTCATGAAGAATTTAGCTATACAGCCTTTGATAAGAAACTGATAAAAATCGAAAACGAAAAAATCCAAAGATACCTTGAACAAAAAGAAAAAGAAATGATGAAAATCAAATTAGATGGCAACCTAGTTGGTCTAGTTTATGCGGAAAGATATCGTAGTGAGCTTGGAAATTACCTGATAAGAAAATATGATGAACTCTCCTATATCGTTTTAATAAACATCTCAAGAGGAATAAGTTATCGTGGTAAAGACCGGGCTGACTTAAGCGTTATCTCTAAAAAAAGAGGTGGTGGTGGCCATAAAAACGCCGCTGGTAGTCCACTTCCAAAAGACTTATTAAAAAACATAACCGAATTAATATTTGAGAAAGTAGAGTGGGAAAATGATAATCAATAATGAAAATAAAAACCAAGTGATGCAGGGAATGATGAAAAGAGGATTCAATCAAAAACCTAGTGACATTGTCGACCGCTTAAACGGAGTAAATCAAACAAACAATATAGTTAAACCAGTAAAACAAGAAAACAAAGGAAATAAAGGAACATACCAAAACCCGCAAGACTACCATGGTCTAGTATCCAAAATGAACGATTTAAACCGTCGGTTTAAATAACCCTGAAAGAAAATCTTTAAATATTTTAAATCACATGATATAATTATAATAAAAGGAGGCTACAAACATGATAATGGAAGGAACCGGTAAATACTTCTTAATTATAATATTCATATTTTTTATCGTTTATCTAACCGTAAAAATATGTATGTATAAAATATTTAAAAACATGGGACTTCCGGGATGGAAAGCTCTAGTACCATTTTATAACCGCTTAGTGCTAACCGAAAAATTGGACTTTAATCGCAAAATATTCTTTAAAACCCTAATTCCTTTCGTTAACCTTTACTATTACAGTATAATAATCAGTAAAATGTTGGAAGCTCATAATTTAGATCCTAAACAAGGACCTCTATACGTTCTAATTCCAATGTATAAATTTCCTGAATTTGTCTTTCGTCATCCGACATTTACTCTACATTTGTACGACGAAACAGAAGAGTTCATTACAAATCAGCAAGCGCTCTTCGAAAAACACCCTGAAGATGAAACCCCTCAAACAGTCGAAGAACCAATTCCTCAGACAATATTGGAACCCGAAGAACCTCAAAAACCAAATTTATACGTAGCTGAAAACATTTACTCAAATCAAAACCTTGAACCAGATAAAAGAATGGAAACATATGTTGAAGCTAAACCGGTAGAACAAGCTCCAGAACCTGAAACTCCAATCATTAAAACTGTAACCGGTAGACCAAAAGTATGTCCAAATTGTGGTGCCCATTTATCCCCAGATGCCACTACATGTTTCCTTTGTGGAACAAAACTTCCTTGACAAAATGTAAAACAAAAAGTATAATTGAAACAAAGCTTTGAACAAGAGGAGTAAATATAAATTTATTTAAAAGAGAGTCAGTGGTAGGTGTAAACTGATAATAAATTATATTGAAGGTAGCTTGGGAGCTAATTTTTTGAAAAGAAGTAGGAAAATTCGTCTAAGCGCGTTAAGCTTTTGAGGTAAGACATAACTTACAAATTAAGGTGGTACCACGTTAAAAACGTCCTTATATTTAAGGATGTTTTTTTATTGAAAAAGAAAGGACTTGATAAAATGTTAGACAAAAAATATAATGCGGCGGAAAAAGAAGCAAAATGGTTAAACTACTGGAAGGAAAATAATATCTATGCCTTTAAACCAGACTATCGTGAAGTATTTTCAATAGATACACCGCCACCAACCGTTAATGGAAAAATTCATATCGGTCACATATTCTCATACTCTCAAACTGAGATGATTGCGAGATATAAAAGATTAAGAGGATATAACATCTTCTATCCATTTGGCTTTGACGATAATGGACTTCCATCAGAAAGACTAGTAGAAAAAGAACAAGGCAAAAAAGCTCATGAAATTGGAAGAGAAGAATTCTCAAAACTTTGTTACGAAACAACTGACAAATATGAAGCTGAATTCCAAAACCTATTTAGTAGATTAGGTGTCAGTACTGACTGGAATATTCACTATAAAACTGTAAGCCCATCTACGATCAAAATAAGCCAAAGATCATTTTTAGACCTAATCAAAAAAGGTTGCGTATATCACAAAGAATCACCCGCACTTTGGTGTAATGAATGCTTAACCTCAATCGCTCAAGCTGAACTTGAAACTAAAACAGTCAAAACCACATTCAATTACGTAAACTTTAAAACCGAAGATGGTGAAACCTTTACCATTGCCACAACCAGACCGGAATTACTTCCAGCAATCGTTTGTGTCTTCGTTAACCCAAATGATGAAAAACATAAACACCTAATCGGCAAAAAAGCCCATATCCCAGTTATCGATATAACAGTTCCAATCATGGGTGATGAAAAAGTCGATAAAGACAAAGGAACTGGAGTAGTTATGTGTTGTACCTTTGGTGACCAAACAGATATCGAATGGTGGAAAAAATATAAACTTCCACTCAAATACATCTTTACTAAAAATGGAAGAATCAAAGACGAAGTACCAAACTATGGTGGCTTAAAAATCAAAGAAGCTCGTCAAAAAGTCGTTGAAGATTTAGATAAATCTGGGGCCCTAGTTAAAGTCGAAGAGCTCGAGCACGAAGTTCAAACCCATGAAAGATGTGGCAAAGAAGTTGAATACTCAGTTATGAAACAATGGTTTATCGATACCATAAACCATAAAGAAGACTTCTTAAAAATAGGTAGTGAAATCAACTGGCACCCTTCATACATGCAAAACAGATATAACGAATGGGTTAACAATATCATGTGGGACTGGTGTATCTCAAGACAAAGATATTTCGGTGTTCCATTCCCAGTTTGGTATTGTAAAGATTGTGGAAAACCTGTATTTGCAACCGAAGAAGACCTACCAGTAAATCCATTAGCATCAAAACCTAAGATTCAAGAATGTCCAAATTGTAAATGTAAGGAATTTGTCCCAGAAACTGACGTTATGGATACCTGGGCAACCTCATCAGTAACCCCACTTATCAACATGCGTTACGGTGAAAAAGATAACCTTGAAAAATACTTAAGACCGATGAGCTTAAGAACCAATGCCTCTGATATCATTCGTACATGGGACTTCTATACTATCGTTAAAAGTTTCTATCACTTTGGCGAAAAACCATGGAATGACGTTATGATATCTGGATTTATAATGGCCAGCAAAGGTGAAAAAATAAGTAAAAGTAAAGGTAATAGTAAAATCGAACCACTTGAATTAATCGATAAATATTCCGCTGACGTCGTTCGTTATTGGGCTGGTTCTGGTAGACTTGGAACCGACATTGTCTATAGTGAAGAGACATTCCTCCGTGGAAGAAAACTTATAAATAAAATTTGGAACGTCTCTAAATTCATTCAAATGCACCTGTCAGATTACGCGGACAGAGAATTTAATGATTTTGAATACATCGACAAATGGATAATCGGTAAATATGAAGAAATGGAACAAGGCTTTATCAAATACTTAGACGAATTTGAAATCGGTCTTGCCTTAAACTCTTTAGAAAAATTCTTTTGGAACTTCTGTGATAACTATATCGAAATAGTTAAACATAGATTATATCGTCCTGATGAATTTGGCGAAACTCCAAGATATTCAGGCCAAAAAACAGTATACACTCTACTTTACAAACTGCTTCAAGATTTTAGTATTTTCTTCCCATTCATCACCGAAGAAATATTCCAAGATATATATCATAATAATAAATCCATTCATTTAACTGAAATTAAACCATTAGACTATGATTTCAAAGAAGAAGTTAAATATGGTGATATGATTAATGAAATTATTGGAATTGCTCGTGGTGAAAAAACAAACGCTTCAGTTTCCCTAAAAACTGAAATCGAAAAACTAAACATAAGTGCTGAAGCAAAACTAGTAGAAGCTATTCAAAAAGCTGAACAAGACTTTAAAGCAACCTTATTTATCAGTAATCTAGAATTAAACGATCAAGAAGAAGGATATACTGTTAACGAAATAAAATTGAAAGAAGAAAGTGTCGAGTAAACACTTTTTTCATACGTTTTACACTTTCTAAAAATTATCATATTGACTAACCTCCCAAACTATGATAAACTGAAAATAGAATAAGGCGAGGAGGTGAGATGTTATGATGCAAAACAGAAAAGGTTTTACCTTAATTGAGCTTTTAGCTGTTATCGTTATCTTGGCAATCATCGCCTTAATTACAACTCCGACAATCTTAAATGTTATGGAAAACTCAAGAAGAGATGCTGCCAAAGATAAAGCCTATGGTACAATCAAAGCTGTTCAATTAGCTTACACTCAAGCACAAGTTAGCTACGAAGTAAACATGCCATACACTGTTGATTTCAGTAGTAAAAGGGATGGAGCAAGTGATGGTTCAACTGAAAAAGGCTTCACTTATGTTGAAGGTCAAGAAGTTCAAGCAAGTGGAGAAATGCCAACAGCTGGTCAAGTTCTTATCGATAATGATGGTCAAATCTATATCAAAGCAACTGAAAGCAATTATAAAAGCGGTTTAAAATTTGGTAATTATTACTGCTATGATTTAGGCGCAAACAAAAACCATGAAGTTGCTTGTAAAAGATAATAGAGAAATTTTTCTCTATTTTTTATTGTTCTTGAAACTACTATCATATTATGATATATTTATAATAAGAGGATGATAAATATGGAAGCTAAACTAACCAGAGGCGAAACTGAAATAAATCATATTGAATACAGTATGGTAATAATTTTGTGCTGCGTAATTTTTATAATTGTCTCACCCTTTGTCTATCAAATATATTATAATATGTCAGTCTCAGCTGCTAAAACAAGTACCACCGGAACCATTGACTACGTAAAAGCACTCTATACAAACGGCAACCTCGAAAAAGAAATTGGCCTTCCATTTACTATTGAATTTACTAAAGATTCTTTTATTGCCTACGATAACGATAAAAAAATCACGCTGCAAACTACCAGAAAAATCGAATTAGACGGGAAAAAACCAGAAAGTGGCACTGTAACAATCGATGAAGATGGTAAAGTAATTGTCAAAGAATTAGACTTTGGCTGGCGAACATGTAATAAAGAAAAAGATGGTGACATTACTTGTGAATAACGCGTTAAAGCGTTTTTTTATTTATTAAAAAATGTTATAATAATTAAAGGTGATTACGATGAAACAAGAAAATATTCGAAACTTTTCGATAATCGCGCATATCGATCACGGTAAATCAACCTTAGCCGATCGTATTTTAGAATATACAGGCGCTATTACTGAAAGAGAAAAACAAGACCAATTACTAGACAATATGGATATCGAAAGAGAAAGAGGTATCACGATAAAACTAAATGCCGTTCAAATAAAATATAACCATAAAGGTGAGGACTACATTATGAATCTCATCGACACCCCAGGCCATGTCGACTTCTCTTATGAAGTATCTAGAAGCCTTGCCGCCTGTGAAGGAGCAATTCTTGTTGTCGATGCTGCTCAAGGAATAGAAGCCCAAACTTTAGCTAACATCTACCTTGCCTTAGAAAACGACTTAACGATAATACCTGTAATCAATAAAATTGACCTTCCAAACGCTGACATTCCTAAAGTAAAAAAAGAACTCGTCAGCACCCTTGGTTTCGATGAAGACGAAATAATCGAAGTAAGTGCCAAAACCGGAAAGGGAATACCAAAACTAGTAGAAGCCATCATCGAAAGAATTTCATCTCCAAAAGGTGAAACAACAAAACCCTTAAAAGCACTAGTCTTCGATAGCTTCTTCGATGCCTATAAAGGAGTAGTTATCTCTATAAGAGTTAAAGAAGGAAAACTAAAAGTCAAAGATAAAATCAAATTAATGGCCACAAACGCTATTCACGAAGTAACCGAACTTACAATTCATACTCCTAATGAAAAAAACATCACGGAATTATCAGCTGGCGAAGTAGGGTACCTCTGCGGCAGTATTAAAAGTATCAGGGACATCAAAGTAGGTGATACTATCACCTTAGAAAATAATCCCGCAGATACCCCTCTACCGGGTTATAAACAAATCAAACCTATGGTTTTCTGTGGAATATACCCGATTGAATCGAGTAAATATGATGATTTAAAAGAAGCCTTGGAAAAACTAAAACTAAATGATGCTTCCCTTGAATTCGAACCTGAAACATCAAAAGCTTTAGGCTTTGGTTTCCGCTGTGGTTTCTTAGGCCTACTTCACATGGAAATAACCGAAGAACGCATCGAAAGAGAATTCAACATTGAATTAATTGCCACCAGCCCCTCAGTTAACTATAAAATCACCAAAACCGATGGTGAAATAATCTATATCGACAGTCCATCTAAAATGCCTGAAAGACAAAAAATAAAAACAATCGAAGAACCATATATCAAAACTAATATCTATGTTCCAAATAGTTACATCGGTCCAATTATGGAACTGTGTCAATCTAAAAGAGGAAATTATGTAAATATGGAATACATAAGTGAAACTAGGGTAAACATTCACTACGAACTTCCACTTTCCGAAATCGTCTATGACTTCTTTGATAAGCTTAAAGGAGCCACTAAAGGTTACGCTTCATTTGATTATGACCTAATAGGTTATCGTCCAAGTGATTTAGTTAAAATGGACGTTTTACTAAACGGTGAAATCGTCGACGCCTTAAGCTTAATCGTTCACAAAGACTTTGCTGGGAGAAGAGGTCGAATAATCGTCGAAAATCTCAAAGAAATAATTCCAAGACAGCTATTTGAAGTTCCAATTCAAGCTGTTATCGGGTCCAAAGTCATCGCTCGCACCGATATAAAAGCCCTTCGTAAAAACGTTTTAGCTAAATGTTATGGTGGAGATATCACCAGAAAAAGAAAACTTTTAGAAAAACAAAAAGAAGGTAAAAAGAAGATGAAAACCATTGGTAGTGTCGAAGTTCCAAAAGAAGCCTTTTTATCAATTCTTAAAATGGATGATTCCAATGATTAGTGTCTATATTCACATTCCTTTTTGTACTAAAATCTGTACCTATTGTGACTTTTGTAAACTCTTTAGAAACGATGATTGGATTGATAACTATTTAAATGAACTAACCAAAGAAATAGATAAATATTATCAAAATGAAGAAGTCAAAACCTTGTACATAGGTGGTGGAACCCCAAGTACCTTAAATATAAATGAACTCGAAAAACTATTTCAAATAATAGATAAATTTAATATAAATAAAAATGCCGAAATAACCTTTGAAGCTAATAGTGAAGATTTAACTGAAGAAAAACTAAATTACCTAAAAAAACACGTAAATAGACTAAGTATTGGCATTCAAACATTCGATGAAAAAAGACTTAAAACCTTAAATAGAACTTTGAATATTCAAAACATAAAAAATGCTTTAAAAACATTTGACAATGTAAACTTAGATTTAATGTATGGCTTTCAAAATCAAACCTTAGATGATTTAAAAAACGACTTATCCAAAATAATATCCTTAAATCCAGCTCATATATCTACCTATAGTCTAATCTTAGAACCCAATACCGTTCTTTATAATCGAAATTATCAAAGATTAGACGACAATCACGATAGACAGATGTATGACTATATCACAAAATATTTAAAAGAAAATGGCTATAACCATTATGAAATAAGTAATTATTCTAAAAAAGGTTATGAGTCTAGACACAACCTCACATATTGGAATAATCAAAACTACTATGGCTTTGGCCTTGGCGCCTCTGGCTATATAAACAATATTAGATATGAAAACACCAGAAGCTTAAATGAATATTTAAAAGGCAATTATTTAAAAGAAAAAATCGTCCTATCAAAAAAGGAGACGATTGAAAACGAATTTATATGTAACCTTAGAAAAACTAAAGGACTAAATATAGATAAATTTAAACAAAAGTATCAAATAAATCCTTTAAATTATGAAGTTGTCAAAACTTTACTTAAACAAAAATTACTGATATTAGAAAATCAAAACCTATATATAAATAAGGAATATCTTTACGTTTCAAACGAAATATTGATAAAATTCTTAAATACCCTTTACACAAACTAATGTTTGTGTTATTCTTAAAATAAAGGAGGAAAAAACTATGGCTCAGTGGGATCATGAATATGCAAAACTATGTAAAAAAATCTTAAACGAAGGAATAGAAGTACCTAACCGAACCGGAGTTAATACGATTAAAATACCTTCATACAATCTATCATTCGACCTAGAAAAAGAATATCCAATTCTAACTACAAAACAGACATTCATAAGACAAGCAATCCTCGAATTACTTTGGATCTATCAAGCTCAAAGTAATGACGTTAGATGGCTTAAAGAAAGGAACGTTCACATCTGGGATGAATGGGAAATTGCCGAAGATGGCTATTGGTACGCAGATCAGTACGAAGTAGGTAAAGACGGTAAATTAAATAAAATTCAAGATAAAAAATATTTTGGTAAACAGTACGCTCATACAATAGGAACCGCTTACGGTTATGTTGTAAATAAATATAAACTAACCGATAAAGCGTTAAATCTTATTAAAAACAACCCTTATAACCGAAGAAACATTATAAGTCTTTGGCAAGAAGCCGACCTTCAAACAGGTGTCCTTGAACCTTGTGTTTGGTCTAGTGAATGGGACGTTACCGATGGAAAATTAAACGTAAACGTTCATCAGCGCAGTTGCGATGTCCCTCTAGGTCTTCCGTTCAATATCTCTCAGTATGCCGCTCTTTTAAATATGTTTGCCCAAGTATCAAACTTAAAACCAGGAGTAATGAACTGGAGCTTAAAAGATGCGCATATTTACGTCAATCAAGTAGATGGCATCAAAGAACAAATAAGAAGAGAAGAAGAGGAAGAAGACTATCCCGCACCAACTCTTTGGTTAAACCCTGAAGTTACAGACTTCTATGACTTCGATAATTCTAAAGAGTGTAAAGACGTCAAAGTATTAAACTATCGCCATCATGGCAAAATATCATTTAAAGTTTCAAAATAGAAAGGTATATATGTCGCTAAAAATAATCGCCGCAATCGGCAAAAATAACGAACTTGGAAAAGACAATAAACTTCTTTGGAATCTAAAAGATGATTTAAAATTCTTCAGAGAAAAAACAAACTATCAAACCATAATTATGGGTCGAAAAACCTTTGAATCACTCCCAAAATTATTACCAAATAGAAGGCATGTCGTATTAAGTCAAAGTGATAACTTTCCAAGTGAAGTAATCGTTTATCATCAAATACAAGATTTATTAGAAAACGAACAAGATGGCTTTATCATTGGTGGTGGGAAGATATATACACTGTTACTAGACTATGCAAATAAGTTATATCTAACAGAAATAGATAAAACCTATAAAGATGCCGATACTTATTTTCCAAACTTTGATAAAAGCCTTTTTGAAACAGAAACACTAAAAACATGTTATGACGAAAAAGAAGATATCCATTATAAACACGTTTTATACAAAAGGAGGTAACTCATGACTAAAGGAAAACTAATTGCCATTGAAGGAACAGACTGTTCTGGTAAAGAAACCCAAACCAATTTATTAATCGAGAAAATGCACAAAGCTGGATATAGAGTGCAAAACTTTTCCTTTCCAAACTATAACTCTCCAACCGGTAAAATAATCGGTGGACCATACCTTGGAAAAGAAAAATTTGGACCTTGCTACTTCCCAGAAGGATCAGTTAATGTTGACCCTAAAGTCGCATCTCTCTACTATGCCGCTGATCGAAAATATAATATCGAAAAAATAAATTTGTTATTAGACAACGGTTATAACGTTATCTTAGATAGATACATCTATTCCAACATGGCTCATCAAGGTGGCAAAATTGAAGACAAACAAGAAAGATATGAAATGTATAACTGGCTCGATAAATTAGAATTTGAACTTCTAGACCTTCCAAGGCCAGACATTACCATCTTCCTTCATATGCCCCTAGAAGTTGCCGCTATTCTTAAGGAGCACCGAGAAGAAGCTCCAGATGGTCACGAAAAAAGTCCTGAACATCTAAATCATGCTGAAAAAGCCTATCTAGAACTTTCTGATAAATATAACTTTATCAAAATAGAATGTTCCAAAGAGGGCAACCCTAGACCAGTAGAAGATATAAATAATGAAATGTTTGAAATAATTGAAAAAGTAATGAAATAATTCATTATTTTTTTATTAAGGCTGTGTTAAACTTTATGACTGATTAATATATTCGGCATAAGCAACATTAATGTTAATAGGCATATCAATAGAAAAAATCATATTTGATTTAATATAATTTTTATCAAGTACAATGTTACAATATGAT